>JAJTBM010000046.1 GCA_021286885.1 Rhodocyclales bacterium | reverse complement strand
ACAACGTAGGCCAGCACATCAGCCTGTTTGTGGCGGGAGTGAAAGACAAGGTGGCCATCAAATTGATTGCCGCCAAGGGAAAAGTGCAGGTGCAGGCCCAGGGTGGGGAAATGGAGCTGACGGCGGATCAGGACGTTTCCATCACCTCCACCAAAACCCGCATCACCGTCGCCGCCAAAGAAGAAATCACCCTCACGAGTGGCGGCGGCTATATCCGGCTCAAGGGCGGGAACATCGAAATCCACTGCCCGGGGACGGTGAGTTTCAAGGGAGGGAAGCATGAGTTTGGTGGGGGAGCGAGTTTGCAAGTTCAATTACCGACTTTTCCTGAGTACACGCCACCGACTGGACCATTTTCTGCTCGATATCGACTTTTCAAGGACGACAATTGTCCCTATGAGGGTTATAAATATGAAATACGTGATAAAGATGGAAATATTCTCAAAAAAGGCGTTACAGATAGCTATGGTTGGACGGAGTTTGTCAATACAGATCAGGCTTCTGGGGTTGAGATTTATCAAGCAACCATGCGCGAGACTGAGCGCATTACAGAGCCTTGGGAGGCCCGGTTGGAACATGCGCTGCGTCAGGCTGTTATGAACAATTCAAAAAAGCAAGATTGAGGTTTTTATGCCTGTGCCTGTTATTATTTGGGGCTTGCTTGAGTTGGCGGGGGCGATTTCAACAGCCTATGAAATGTACGATTTAGGCTGTTCTCTTTATGAGGGGGTTGGTGATTATTCAAAAAACCTTGATGAAGCAAAAAAAGTCATAAAAGAAAAAATTCAGTCTATTAAAGACGAAATTGCACAAGACTTGGATGAGAATCTCGAGCGATCTTCATTGCTACAGTGGACAACCATGGATGGTGCGCTTCAATCCGAGGTTACGCGGGAAGCGCGAGGGCGTGGAGCGACTTCTGCAGAGATTAGGGCTGCGATAAAAGAAAAAATCCCTTTTCGCCAAGTCATATCGATGGTCTGTGCTCAGGCAGACAAAATCCCCATCGTTTCGCTGCGGCGTAAGCGCGGCGTTCAGATAAAAGACCTGACCCAGGCAAAAAAGCAGGCGCTGCTGACACTACTGGCGAAGACTGCTGAAGAATTAGCTGGCATTCAAGATATCGATGGTTTTATTGTGGCCCGTCTTAAGCAGCTTGCGACCAGCTTTATGTTTGAGTTTATGGACGAAATGCTTGGATGGAAAAGCCCGCTAAAGGCCGAGGTTTGTTTTGGGCCTAACGATGAAGACCCGAAACTTTCAGGCGCTACGCAACTTTTGCGTACAGGACTAAAAATAAATCCATTTTACCCGGCGCCCTATCGGGCGAAAGGAAGTGTGTCGGCGGATTTAGCCATTCCTGGCTACAGAAAAAATAGCTTAAAAAAAGAAAATTTATTTGCAATCATTGAAATAAAATTCCAGAACGACAGGATTGATGTCAAGCAGTTTAAAAGATACGATGAAATTGCCGACAAGTCAGTTTCTTTTAAAGAAAAACATGTAACCAAGCAAAAAGTTAATACCGGCTCAGTTTTGACAGGTTGCCGTGTTTCTTTGTTCAGGTTTCCTGAAGATGTTGCAGAAAAGTCTACCCACGACCATGGGCCGTCACATAAAGGCAAAAGAAAGAGATGAGCACAGCGCATATCTACCTCAAAGATGACGAGATTGCTGATTTTGTACAAGAAACAAAAAACGAAACTCAATATTTTTATGGGCAGGAGGGTTATGAATATGGAGTTTGCCCATATATAAGTTTCTATGTTTTTCATGATCAAAAGAAATTTTTGTCGGTTGCAAATGCCGCAATCGATATACTTGACGAATTAAAGAATATGGCGGACCTTCCGTTCGCTTCTGTTTGCAATCCAAAAACTGCAAACTGGGTTGTGCCAACTGATGCAAACATGTCTTTGGAGTACTTGCGCAAGCAGGCGATTTGGCATCATGAGAACAAGGAACTTTTTATTCTTGGCGCAACAGATATGGACGGGCCGGAGTGTTCTGCATGTTGGGCTTTCTCTTCTTATACTTCACGAGTGGCTTCTTCTTATTATTCTTTTGTAAAAATAACCTTCCGAGATAGCTGGTACCAGAAAAACAAGAGCATTTGGAACGACTTTGTACTGCGCTGCATTTCGCGGCTTCAGCCAGAGCATTGTTACAGCGGATATGAAATAGGAACGACGACCATGAGCGTCTTTGGCGCTTATGAGAGTGATGTAATGGAGAGGATTTGTGCTGACTATTTTTATGGGGTAGACATTGATCATCCTCCAAAAATGGATTATCACGCTCGCAATAGTGAGGATGGATGGGCGCCAAGGACAAAATTGGGAGGCGGTCTTCGTACGCCCACGTGGTGTTTTATGCTTTCGCCTTACTGGAGAAAAAAACTCGGAAAAAGCGTAAGCGAAGTTAAACAGGCTTTGTCTCATCCAGACATTCATATCATTGAAATTCCTTATGCAAGCGCAGAAGGCGGCGCTGATGATGTTGGATTGTGGATAAGGATGGGCGAACTTAGCCTGTATCCGGTAGAGGAAGGCGTTCCAGAGCTCCTGACGCTGGGAAGCGCCTTGATTAAACCGATACGTTGCGACTTATTGCAGCTTTTTACGTTGCATCCCTGGGAGGGAGATCCGAATCCGCGTTTTGATTTTGAAAACGGCCCCTTGTGGATGGCGCGTTTCGATCCTGACAGCCAGTGGCCAACCCCTTCTGCTCGCGCCCCGATGAAGTTCTCGCCAACAGGGGACGATCTACGTTGTCCTGCGGGCGCCGCTTGCCCGCGCTCAGGTATTTGGTGGACGCCAGCTGATTCAAATGCTCGTCGAGCTTTCCTGCAAGGTGAGGAGATGCCCGATTTCCCTGAGTCTACCTACGGAGCCACAATTTGGTATCGGGAGTCTGAGCAACGATCCTGACATGTACCCCTGGGCCGCCACCCGTGAAATCCTCACCGAAGCCGCCCAGGCGCGCATGGAAGGATGGATCTTGGGCGTGGGGTGAAAAACAATCCCTAACACATACTCGTGAATTGGCGCACTGCGCATTATTTGTTGAGGAAACAGCTTTCTCACCAGCACACGCACTCAACCTTCGCTGCGACGACCTTGGAGTCCCTCCTGTCATCATAATCTCACACCCCCCCCTTGGGTTTAAAACGTTCCATAAACTTCGTTTTAAGCACATATGAATGTGGCGCAGGAGAGCTAAATAACTGGCTAAAACCGCGCCCAACATGGCTAAAATGAATTTGAAAAATGCAACCTCATAGATCAAAAACGGCAGGCCTGTCTACCATCTTGAAATACCTCGGCCTTAGTGTATTAATCCCCCTCATCACCCCTACTGCACATGCCGATCAAAAAATAGCAGAAGGGGTATATATGCCAGACTTGAGCGGCACAACATTAAAAGACGGTGGAAAAATAGATAGGATTGTAGAATCCATAAAACACAATGGCTCATCTCCGCCAGAGACGGGCATATTCGATAAAACGTTTATCGTTAAATCAGGAGGCGTCACCGTTTACACCACAGCGGACAACATCCTCAATGAAAAATATGAAAGCCTGTCCATTACAGCGCCAGTCAACATCGCAACCGACGCCAATGGACGCTTTCTGCTTTCGTATGAAGTCGACGCCTACTACCCCAATTACATCAAAATTGGCGTCCCGCCCACGCGCAAAGCCATAAAGCTTCGATCACCACAGCGCATTGAAATAAAAGGAGAGATCACGAAAGAGGGCGACCTTCAATTCAAGGAGTGTGCCGCCACAGAACGCATCGACGGGAAATGGGTAAAGTCCTGGGACCCGCTGGCGCAATGCGCCCAGCCTTGGCACAAATTCTTCAACGTCACCCAACACCTCCAAGGCCGCAAGGAGTGGGCGCATCTGTTTTGATGTCGGCGAACGCCCTGCAACACCCCCGTCATAAACCCGCGCTAGGCTGGCTGGCCACCCATTTTGCGGTCTGCTTCCTGTGCTCAGTAGAGAACCCAGCTATGGCTCTGATCCGTCGGGGCTGATTTCCGGCTTCATGTTTCGCCCTGGGCGGCCCGGGCTGCCGATGGATAGTCGGGCGGCGGGGAGTTGGTTGCGGGGGGAGGCGCCAGCGGATGCGGGGTTTGCGTGGTTGCATTTCAACCTGGCAAACACGGCCACTGAGCGCTGGTTGCGCAATCATCTGGGGGAGGAGGCGGATGATTTTTTCGATGCGCTGCATGAAGGTTCCCGCTCGACCCGGATCGAGTTTGCCCACAATGCGCTGATCGCGGTGGTGAACGATGTGCTCTACGACTTCGATTTCGAGCCTTCGCAGATCTCAACCCTGTGGATGTATGTGGATCAGCGGACCGTCATCACGGCGCGGCTCCAGCCCTTGCGCTCCATAGACCGGCTGCGGGCGGCGGTGCGGGGGGGTGAGACCTTTGTGTCGACGGTGGCCCTGCTGGTGCATCTGCTGCGGGATCAGGCGGATGTGCTGGTGCAGATCGTGCGCTCGGGCACCCAGCGGGTGGATGAGGTGGAAGATACCCTGCTGGCGGATCGGCCCGGGCGGGGGCGGGCGCTGCTGGGGAGTCTGCGCCGGGTGCTGGTGCGCTTGCGCCGGCTGTTGGCGCCGGAGCCGGGGGCCTTGTTCCGGCTGCTCAATCAGCCGCCCGACTGGATTCCCGAAGAGGATGTGCAGGAGCTGCGCCACTCCACCGAAGAGTTCTCGGCGGTGCTGGCAGACACGGCGGCGCTTCAGGAGCGGATCAAGCTGCTGCAGGAAGAAATTGCCGCCAAGGTGAACGAGGAAACCAACCGCAGCGTGTTCGTGCTGACCATGGTGACGGTGATGGCCTTGCCCATCAACCTGATTGCGGGCCTGCTGGGGATGAACGTGGGCGGGATTCCGCTGGCGGAGCACCCGGAAGGCTTCTGGATCGTGGTGGGGGTGATCGCCAGTGCGACCCTGCTGGCGGCGGTCTGGGTGTTTCGCCAGCGGCGGGATGAAGACTGAGGAACGGATGCACGCCACCGGGCGCCCTGTGCCGGCGGCCCGGCGCGCCGGTGTCAGCGGCGAATGGGTGGGCGTTTGGGGGTGTTCTTGAAGAGCAGCTTCCAGGCTACGCCAAACACGTCATCCCCCCGGGAGACAGCCTTGCGGGGCAGGGTCAGCAGGTCATCGGCGGGGGTGGCCACCGCCCGTTCGCAGGTGGTGCCGCTCAGGTAGCCGGCCTCGGCTGCGGCCCGGACGGCGCGCAGGTCGTGGCTGCCGTAGGGGTAGCAGAAGTGCTGCACCGGGCGCCCCAGCAGGTCTTCGAGGCTGGCCTTGCTGTCGTGCATCTCGGCGCGGATGCGGGCGTCGTCCTGCTCGGCCAGGCGCACATGGCTGCGGGAGTGGGAGCCCACGCTAAAGCCCAGGGACTGGATTTCGCGCAGCTGGACGGCGTCCATTAAGGGCGCGGGCTCAGGGCCGACGCCCGCATCCCAACTGGAACGGGCGCCCACCAGGCCGCTCACCGCATATACGGTGGCCGGGTAGCCGTGCTCCAGCAGCACCGGGGCGGCATGCTCCAGAAAATCCACATAGGCATCATCAAAGGTCAGCACCAGCGGGCGGGGCGGCAGGGGGCGTTCGCCGCGCAGGCCAGCTACTGCGTCATCCAGGCTCACCACGGTGTAACCCAGCCAGCCAAACAGGCGCATCTGGGCGCGGAAGCGGGGCAGATGGCAGTAGAGGGCGCCGTGGGCCTTCACCCGACCGGGAAAATCCCCGACCCGGTGATACATCAGAATCTGAACCTGGCTCATGAACCGGCCACCTCCCGGTAAACGGCGAGGGTGCGTTCAAACATGGCGTCTTCGGTGAAGCCGGTTTCGTAGCGGGCCCGGGCCCGGGCACCGTAGGCCTGGCGTCGGGCCGGATCGGCCAGCAGGGGGCCGAGGGCGGCGGCGAGGGCAGCCGGATCATCCGGGGGCACGAGCAGGCCGCTGGCGCCCTCTTCCACCACTTCGCCAATCCCGCCGGTGGTGCTGGCCACAATGGGCAGGCGGCAGGCGGAGGCTTCCAGCAGCGTAAGCGACAGGGCTTCGCGCCGGGAAGGGGCCAGGAGCAGGTCGGATGCCGCCATCAGGGCGGGCACGTCGTCCCGCAGGCCCAGGAAGCGCACCCGCTCGGCCAGGCCCAGCTGGGCGGCCAGCGCCTGGATCTGGGGGCCCAGGTCGCGCTGGTGGTTGCCTGCCAGGAGCAGGGTCCAGGGCTGGTTCTTGAGCCGGGCCAGGGCCTGGAGGGCGGTGTCGTGGCCCTTGGCGCTCACGATGCGGGCGGCCATCAGCATACAGGGCTCATCCCCGGCCAGGCCCAGGGCGGCCCGGGTGCGGGCGCGGGCATCTTGGGGGAGCCGGGCCGCGATATCGGCGATCCCGTGGTGCACCATGCGGATGCGCTCGGGGCGGTAGCCCTGGCGCTCCAGAAAACGGGCCACCGCGCCAGACACGGCGATGATCCGGTCGGCCCGGCCAAAGTGGCGGCCTGCGTTGTCGGAGTGGGCGGTGGCCACATTGGCCACCCGGGCGAGCTTGCCCGCCAGCCCGGCGTACCAGGCGCCCCGGGTGAGGTGGCCGTGGATCAGGTCGGCCCCGGTGCGACGGGCGAGCAGGGCCAGGCGCAGCACCGAGGGAAAATCAATCAGCCCGTGGAGCGGGATGTGGTGCCAGGCCAAGCCGGCAGCCCGCACCTGATCCCCCAGCCAGCCGTCCATGGGGCCGGCAAACATGGGTTCGTGGCCCCGGGCGCGCAAACCCTTCATGAGTTGCAGGGCGTGATGCTCGGCTCCGCCGCTGTTATGGCTGTGGAGCACCGTCAAAACCTTCATGGCCCTCATGGGCGTGCCTCCCTGTGCGCCAGCACCTGGCGATAGATGGCGAGGTTGCCCTCCACCATCCCGTCAATCGAAAACTCGGCCAGTACCCGGGCCCGGCCTGCGGCGCCCAGCTGGCGGCGCAGGGCCCCATCGGCCAGCAGCCGGCCCACGGCGGCGCCCAGGGCGGGTACATCGGCGGGGGGCACCAGAAGGCCGGTAACGCCTTCCTGCACCGCCTCGGGCAGCCCCCCGGCCCGACAGGTGACGATGGGCACCGCCGCCGCCGAGGCCTGGAGCAGGGATACACCCAGCCCTTCCATCTCGGCGGGGTGCACCAGCAGATCCAGCCCGCCCAGCCAGCGCGGCAGGTCGTGGCGGAAGCCGGCGAAATGCACCACCGCCGCCAGCCCCCGGGCGGCCACGTCGGCGCGTAGCTCGGCCTCCAGCGGGCCTTGGCCGAACACTAGCACCTGCAGCCCCGGATGGGCGGCCACCAGGGCCGGCAGGGCCGCCAGCAGGTGGCGGTGGCCCTTGCGCGGGATGAGCTGGGCGACGATGCCGATGATCAGCCCGCCCGAGCGCAGGCCCACGGGGGCGAATTCGGCCTCAAAGGCAGCCCGGTCCACCGGCGCCAGATAGGGGGTGGCATCCACCGCGCTGCGTACGCAGCTCACCCGCCCGGGGGCCAGCCCTTCGGCCAGGAGCACCTGACGGATGCCTTCGGAAATGGTGATTACATGGTCGTACAGCCGGTATTTGAGGGCCACCGCGAGGCGCGACTCGGGGTTGTCCACCCGACGCGAGAGCACGCAGGGCACCCCGGCCAGCCGGGCGGCGAGCCCGCCCCAGGTATCGGCTCCGCGCCGGCTGTGCAGATGCACCAGATCCGGCCTTTCACGGCGGATCAACCCGAGCAGGCGGCCCACCATGCCCAGGTCGGCATCACCGCCCATGGGCAGGGGGGCGTAGCGCACCCCGGGCACGATCTGGCGGGCCATTTCACTGCCCGCCGGACAGGCGAGCAGGTTATCCACCCCGCGCCGGGCGAGGCCTTCAACGATGTACTGAACCTGGCGCGCACCCCCGTAGAGGTGCTTGCCGGCTTCCACATGGAGGATCTTCATGGGCGGGCAGAAAGCAGGGTCTGGACTTCATCCATCACCCGGGCCGGGGTGATGTCGCGCAGGCAGGTGAAGCGACCCGCGCAGGTGGGGCGGCGGCGGCAGGGGGAGCATTCCATCCCCAACCAGATCACCTTGCCATTCGGGCGCCCGGTATCCAGATAAGGGCAGGTGGAGCCGAAAATCGCCACCGTGGGCCGGTTGAGGGCGGTGCCCATGTGGGTGAGGCCAGTATCCACGCCCACCAGCAGGGCCGCGTCGGCGATCAGGGCCACCGCCTCGGGCAGCCGGGTCTGGCCGGCCAGATTGAGGATGCGCGGATCAGCGGCGGCGATCCGGGCACCGGCTTCGGCATCTGCCGGGCCGCCGAGGATTACCGGAACCAGGCCGGTATCGGCCATCAGGCGCGGCGCCAGGGCCTGCCAGGCATCTTCAAACCAGTGTTTCTGGGGGCGGGTGGTGAAGGGCGCAAACACCGCATAGCGCCCCGGCGCCAGCCCCTGCTGGGCAAGGCGGGCGTGCATCCGGGCGCGGGCGGCCGCGTCCACCGTCAGGGTGGGGAGAAAATCGCCCGCATCCAGGCCCAGTTGTTCGGCCAGGTAGCGGTATTCGGAGCCGATCCGGCCCTTGATTCCGCCCCGGGGGATGACTTCATGCATCAAGAACTGGCTGCCTTCCTTGGAGCCCAGGCCGATGCGCCGGGGGGCGCCGGTGAGCCAGGCGAGCACGCCGCTCTTGAGCAGGCCCTGGAGATCCAGCACGGTATCAAAACCCTCGGCCCGCAGCCGGGCGCGCAGCTCCCGCAGCCCGTGCCACACGGCGCGGCGCTGGCCGTTCTTCCAGGCTTTGCGCCACTCGGCCTTGGGGAAGAGGATGAGCTGATCCACGCAGGGCGCGCCCTGCAGGATTTCGTGGATGCCCGGCTCCACCAGCCAGCTGATCTGGGCCTGGGGCCAAGTACGGCGGATCGCGGCGGGCAGGGCCGAGGCGAACACCACGTCGCCAATGGCCGACGTGCGCACAATCAGCACCTTCTGCATGGGTTTTTGCATGGCCGGATTCACTCCACGGGCTGGGGGCGAACCCGGGTCAACAGTTCTTCGAGGCGGGCCAGCACGGCCTCCACCGGGATGTCGTCCATTCCGCTGCCCACATGGGAATGGAGCAGTGGATCATGGGCCAGGGGCGGCGTGGCGCCGAACAGGCCCAGGGCGGGAATGCCGTTGGCTACCGCCATATTGAGCACCCCGGTATCGTTGCCCACGCAGAAATCACACTGGCGCAACAGGGCTGCCGAACGCTGGATGGAAGGCTGGGCCGACACCAGAATGCGGGCCTGAAGGGCGGCATCCACCGCGCCCACAATGGCGGCCGCCACCGCCTGCTCGGCGGGCCCACCCAGCAGGATCACGCTGCCGCCCCGGGCCACCAAGGCCGAGGCCAGGGCCGCAAAACGTGCGTTACCCCAGTGCTTGCGGGCCTCGGAAGTGCCAATCGAAAACGAGATGCGCGGCCCCGGGAAAGCCGCCAGCTCCTGGGCCGCCCGCTTGAGGGAGGCCGGCAGCACCGCCATCCGGGGCACGATGGGCCCTTCCACCAGGCCCTGGGCCTGGGCAAAGGCAGTCGCCTCGGGATACACCCAATTGCCGCTACCCGCATAGGGGCGAATGTGGGGGGGCCGATTGAGCAGCAGGCGCTCCATCAACCCGAACCCAAAACCTGCCCGCTCAGGAATCCCGGCCAGCAAGGCCAGGGCGGCGTAACGGGCACGACTGGAAAAAATGTAGATCCGGTCAAACTTCCGAGCACGCAGCTGCTGCACCATACCCCATTGGGCCAGCAGGCTATCGTGCTCGCCGCTGCGCTGCTCCCCGGCCCGGGGGCGACGATCGTATTCAATCACTTCTTCGAGCCAGGGCTCGGCAGCCAGCACCTCGGCGGCCCGGCAGGAAGGACGGGCAATCAGGCTAAGCTTGCCATCCCGACTCCGGGCCGCCATGGCGCGCAGATAGGGGATGTGCCAGATCAGGTCACCAATGCCGCTACGGTGATGAACAACGACAGTACGGGGAAGAGGACGGGACACGAAGGATCAGATGAGCAACAACAGTAAACCCCGCATTTTGCCCGATTCAGCCCCCCGCGGGCTGGGGAGCGAGGGGACTTTAAGATAGGCTTGCAATTTTGCCGCACGCCGCAGGGCCCATGCCCAAGCCTCTTCCCATGCTTGACCTGCCTTCTGTCAGCCTGATCTGTCTGGACACCCGGGACCCAGATCTGGCCGTTTACGCCATGCAACGCTGTCTGGCCCAGGCCCGCTTCGGCGAGGCCATTCTGCTCACCAAGACGGGCTACCAGAGCCCGGATCCGCGCATCCGGGCGGTGCCCGTGGCACCCATCCGCAACATTGCCGAATACTCGGCCTTCATGGTGCGGGACCTGGGCCAGCACTTCACCGGCAGCCATGCGCTGGTGATGCAGTGGGACAGCTTTGTGCTGGATGCCCAAGCCTGGGACCCGGCCTTTCTGGACTACGACTACATCGGCGCTCCCTGGCCAGACCGGGCGCACCCGGTGGGCAATGGCGGGTTCTCGCTGCGCTCGGCCCGGCTGTACAGGGCCCTGCAGGATGAGCGGATCACCGATTTCCAGCCGGAGGATTACTGCATCTGTGACCTGCACCATGACTTGCTGGTGACCGAGCACGGCATCCGCTTTGCCCCCCTGGACATGGCGCGCCGCTTTGCCTTTGAACTGGAAGCCCCCCCAGGGCCGTGTTTTGGTTTCCATGGCCTGTTCAATTTTTACCGGGCGTTGCCGGATGCAGAACTGGTGCCCTATCTGGAAGGCCTCACCGAGCGGGCCCTACGTTCGATGCAGGGGCGCCGGCTGCTGAAGAACCTGATCGCCCAGAAGCGCCGGGCACCTGCCGAAATCCTGCTCACGGCCCGGGCCCGGGGCAGCTTCAAGGAGCGGATCGACGCCCTCAAGCTGCGCCTGCGTCTGGCGCTCAAGGGCTAACAAACCGGCTGGCGCAGCCTTTAACGACAGGTCGGGCGGCGGATTGGCGCCGAGCGCGGGGTGTTCTGGGTGAGCATGTTCCACCACACCCGCAGGGCGGTGTTGCCCTGGGAAACAGCCTTGCGCGGCAGGCTGAGGGGGTCATCCGCAGGCGTTGCGGAGGTGCGCAGACAGGTGGTGGCCGTGTGATAGCCCGCCTCGGCAGCGGCCTCGACGGCGCGCAGATCGTGGCTGCCGTAGGGATAGCAGAAGTGATTCACCGGGCTGCCCAGCACGTCTTCGAGGATGTGCTTGCTGTCCACCAGCTCCTGACGGATACGGGGCGTGTCGCACTGGGCGAGGCGCGGGTGGCTCACCGTATGGGAACCCACCGTAAAACCCAGCGCCTGCACTTCGCGCAGCTGGGCCGCACTCATCAGGGGCGCCGGAGTGAGGCCTTCGGGCACCACCCAGTCGTTCTGGCCGCCCAGCAGACCCGCCACGGCATACACGGTGGCCGGATAGTCGAATTCCTGCAGCACGGGCACCGCGCATTCCAGAAAATCCACGTAGGCATCGTCAAACGTGAGGGCCACCGCCCGGGGTGGCAGCGCCACTTCGCCGCGCAGCCCCGCCAGCACCTGATCGAGGCTCAGCACCGTATGGCCGGTATGGCGCAGCATCTGCATCTGGGCCCGGAAACGGGGCAGATGGCAGTACTGGGCCCGGTGGCTGGGCATGCGATGGGGAAAATCCCCCACCCGGTGATACATCAGGATGTGAACACGGCTCATGGACGCAGACAAGTGCCGGCAAGCGGCACAAAAAGACACGAAGATAGGCGAAGAATGCCAGCAAGCCCACCCGCTGCCCACCCCCCGGGGTTCAGTGATGCAGGGCCATCCACAGCACACTACCCAACAGGGCGCTGAATACCAGGGTGTTGCGGCATTTCTTGAGGGTGCGTTGGAGTTTGACGCGCCGGCGGCTGGCCTGGAAATGCTCCACCACCGGCGTGGTGCAGCCCCGGTCGAAGATCTTGACGTAGCTTTCGGGCAGGGGTTCCACCCGCAGGCCGGAAATGGCTTCGATGGCGGTGGTGAAACTATCTTGATCCACCCCCAGCACCATGCCTTCCTGGGCATCGATCCAGGCCTGGAGGAAGGCGTGCATGGCAGGGCAGTTACGCAGGTAAAGGGTGCCCGTCAGGTAGCGATGGGACAGGCCACTGCCCTGGGGCGCCATGTAAACGCCCAAATCCCCCGGGAAATCGTAGAACAGCTCCAGGCGGGAGCGCACCACCGAATCGGCATCCAGGTACACGATGTCACGCCCCGGAAAGCGCTTCAGACAGTCGAGCAGGAACTCGGGCTTGATCCGGGTATTGGCTTCCCAGAAGCCCCGGCTGGAGTAATGGCGCAGGTAATAGGGCGTCCCGGTTTCATCTAGGGAGCTGCGCAGGCGAGCGGCTTCTTCGGCGTAATGGTCGGTGTAGAAGCACGCCACCAAAAAAGGTACGTGGGGCACTGAAGGCACGTCTTGGAGTATTTCTTGAAGCATGGAATCAATGCCGTGTTGGTCAGATCAGGCCCGGTTCAAGCGCCAGGCCATCCGGAAGGCGGCCAGTTTGCGGCGTTGGGCTTGCACTACCCTTGCAAAATGTTGTCTCAGATTCTTTTCGTTTTTTGACGTAGAACCACCGCGTGCGCCAATCAGGCTCACGGCGTCATCCTCTTCCCGGATCACAGGCCGCGTCAACACCGGAATGCACATGCCATACTGCCAATACGCATCAAGCTCATCATCTATCGGTAGTCGAGGCCTCGCCAGAATCTGCCCCAAACGTGCAGCCCCTGCCCGGCTGACCCAATACCCTTGGGTACCACTGGGGTTCTTGGTGGGCAACACCAATTGTCGGCCAGCCTTCAGGCGCGCCACCGTCACCCCCCGTACGGGGTTCAGACTGGACAGGCGGACTAAATCGAAAGCGTGGGGTAGAGATCGGATTTCATTCAGCACCTGGGGCAACGCCGGGTCAAGCACTGTGTCATCCTCCAGAACCAAGGCACCTTCGCTCCCCCGGGCAAGCACTTCCTTCCACAAGGCCAGATGGGAAAAATAGCACCCCAGCTCCCCCGGACTTAAACCCAGTTGAGCCCCCTCTTCCAAAACCTCAGAAGGTAACAGCCGCCCTTCGACGGCAGGGAAGAACTCGGCTTTCAAACCCAAGGCATCAAGACGCGCCTGCATGCGCGTCCGCCGCTCATCCGCACGCGCCAAATTGAGGACAAAGACCTGCACTCGAAAACTCCAGTTCGTAACGCCTCTGGCTTA
>JAJTBM010000552.1 GCA_021286885.1 Rhodocyclales bacterium | reverse complement strand
GACCAGTTGATTGAGCAGGTTTTCAAGCACCAGGTGCTCTTGAGAATTCATGACATGCACTCCATCTGGAGAAAGTCGGGTCTTGGGGGCCGCTTGGGGCCCCGCTGGGGGCGGCGTGAACCGGCTTGGGTTCCCAGGGCGATAAATGCGGCATTCCGGGGCGGTCTTCAAGACCCCAGGCCGGGATAAGTGCAAGCCTTTGTAAGCCTCCCGGGCCCGGGCTGGGTAGAATGCTCCCTGGCTGAAGCCTGATGAAACATACACTCCACCGCACTTGCCTGCATCCGATCATGCGCCTCCTGCACACCTCCGACTGGCACCTGGGCCAGAGCCTGCATCAGTTCGAGCGTAGCGCCGAACACGGGATCTTTCTGGATTGGCTGCTCCACACCCTGGAAGCCGAAGCCATTGACGCCCTGCTGGTGGCGGGCGACATCTTCGACCACGCCAACCCCTCGGCCCAGGCCCAGGGCCAGTTTTACCGCTTCCTGAGCGAAGCCCGACGCCGGGTGCCCCATCTCAATATGGTGATGATCGCCGGCAACCACGATTCCCCCGCCCGCCTGGAGGCCGCCGCGCCCCTGCTGGCCCTGGTGGACGCGGGCGTGTACGGCCAGCTGGAGCGGGACGACCCGGATGCGGTGGAGCGCATCCTGCACCCCCTGCGCGATGCGGAGGGCCAGATCCGCGCCTGGTGCATCGCCATGCCGTTTCTGCGCCCGGCTGATTTGCCCCGGGGCGTGGGCGAAGAGGCCTACCTGGGCGGCGTTGGCGCCCTGTACCAGCAGGCCCTGGCCCGGGCAGAGGCCCGGCACAGCCCGGATCAGGCCATCATCGCCCTGGGCCATTGCCATGTGGCGGGCGGGCAGGTGTCCGAAGAATCCGAGCGGCGCATCCTGATTGGCGGCGCCGAGGCCCTGCCGGCCAGCATCTTTCCGCCCAGCATCGCCTATGTGGCCCTGGGCCACCTGCATCTGCCCCGGCGCTATTGCGGTAGCCCGCTGCCCATGTCCTTCTCGGAGCGCAATTATCCCCATCAGGTGCTGGTGGTGGATCTGGCGGGCGCCGCTGTCAAGGAGGTGCGCAGCCTGCGGGTGCCCCGGCCCGTCCAGCTCCTGACCGTGCCTGCCCAGCCCGCGCCCCTCACCGAGGTGCTGGCAGCGCTGCGTGCCTTGGATGTGGCCCCCATGCCGGATGCGCTCCAGCCCTATCTGCTGGTGCGGGTGCTGCTCACCCACCCGGAGCCCAGCCTGCGGGTGCAGATCGAACAGGCCCTGGCGGGCAAGCCAGTACGCCTGGCGCGCATCGAAACCCGCTACCCGGCCCGGGAGGCCCAGAGCGAACTCCAGGCCCGCAGCGTGGATGAGCTCCACGCCCTGGCCCCCCAGGATTTCTTTGACCGACTGTATACCCACCGCTTTGGCAACGCGCCTTCGGCTGAACTCCAGGCCGCCTTTGCCGAACTGGTGGATGCGAGTAACGCAGCATGAAGATTCTGGCCATCCGAGGCATGAACCTCGCGTCCCTCTCGACGCCTTTTGAAGTGGATTTCCAGGCCGAGCCACTCCGCTCGGCGGGCCTGTTTGCGATCACCGGCCCCACCGGCGCGGGCAAGAGCACCCTGCTGGATGCCCTCTGCCTGGCCCTTTATGAGCGCACCCCGCGCCTCGCCCGGGTGACTAGTAAGGGCGAGGGCATCCCTGATGTGGGCGACAGCAGCGTGGGCAGCCACGACCCCCGCACCCTGCTGCGCCGGGGCGCCGCCGAAGGCTGGGCCGAAGTGGATTTTGTGGGCTGCGACGGGGTGGCCTACCGGGCCCGCTGGCGGGTGCGCCGCGCCCGCAACCGTTTTGACGGGCGGCTCCAGAACACCGAGATGAGCCTCCTGCGCATCGCCGATGACAAACTCCTCAGCGATGGGCGCAAGACCGAAACCCTGCGCCTGATCGAAGAGAAGGTGG
>JAJTBM010000045.1 GCA_021286885.1 Rhodocyclales bacterium | reverse complement strand
GTGCTGGCATCGGCCTTGGAGGGGGCGCTGGATTGGGCGGGCGCTTCCTTTGGGGCGTTTGTGTCTTTGGCGTTCTTGCCGCTGCCCAGGCGCTGGCGGGCTTCGGCGATGCCCTTGTTGAACTCGTCGGCGTCGGGGCTTTCCGGGGGCAGGCCGGCGACCAGTTTTTCCCAGTGGCGGATGGCGTCGGCGTAGCGTTCCCGGTAGAAGGCGTCGGTGCCGGCGAGGGCCAGGGCTTGCAGGTTGTCCGGGTCTTGGGCGAGGAGCTTCTTCAGCATGCCCTGGGCCTTGCCTTCGATGCGGCCCTGGTTGCGCTGGAGGGAGAGTTCGATGAAGTCCAGGGCGATTTCGGGTTCTTGTTCGATCAGGCTGCCGGCCTTGTCAAAGGCGCGCTCGGCTTCGTCGAAGCGCCCCATGGCCTTGTAGCTGCGGGCGAGCATGGCCCAGCCTCGGGGGTTGTTCGGGTCTTGCTCCAGCTTGGCGGCGAGTTTTGCGACCATGGCTTCCACTTCGGCGGCGGTGGGGCCTTGCTGGGCTTGGGCGGCCTGGGGGTTGAGGCCAGCGGGGGTGCCGAAGGCGCCAAAGTAGAGCGCGAAGGCGGCCAGGGGCAGGCCCAGCACCAGGGCCAGGGCGGTGCGCGGCAGGCGGCGCGCCGGGGCTGCGGCGGGTTGGGCTTCTTCGCGCAGGTCTTCGAGGATGCGGCGTTCGAGTTCTTCGCGGGCTTGGGCGTAGTCGGTGTCGCTCAGGGCGCCGGCTTGGTAGTCCCGTTCCAGGTCGGCCAGTTGATCCCGGTAAATGGCGGAGTTGGTGGCCTTGCGGGAGGCGTGGCCCTGGGCGCGCTGGCGCAGCAGGGGCCAGCACAGCAGGGCCAGGGTGAGGGCGGTGAGTAGCCCGGCAGCGATCCAGAAGGCGGTCATGGGGTGTTTTTGGGCGGGGAGTCGGAGGAGGCGGCCTCGGCCAGCAGGGCTTGGGCGGCGGCCTTGTCAGCGGCAGAGAGGGCCGGGGCGGGGGCCTGGGCGGCGCGTTGGCGCAGGAAGCGGATCAGTCCGAAAACCGCTGCAGCGAGCAGCAGGAAGGGGCCAAACCAGAGCAGCCAGGTGGTGGGCTTTACCGGCGGGCGGTAGAGCACGAAGTCGCCGTAGCGGCTGACCAGATAGTCGCGGATTTCGGCATCGGTCTTGCCGGCCTGGATCTGGCTGCGTACTTCCCGGCGTAGATCCTGGGCCAGTTCGGCGCGGGAGGCGGCAAGGCTTTCGTTCTGGCAGACCAGGCAGCGTAGCTCTTCGGAGATGCTTATGAGGCGGGCTTCCACCTGGGGATCTTCGGCCATGGGGCGGGCGTCGCCGGCCTGGGCGCCGGGGGCGCCGAGCAGACTCGCCACGGCGAGCATGGACAGCAGCAGGCGTTTCATCTCAGGACTCCTTGTCCAGCTTCTGGGCCAGGGGCAGGATCTTGTCGCGCAGGGCTTCCGGGGTGATGGGGCCGATCTGCTTGTAGCGGATCACGCCGGCCTTGTCGATCAGATAGGTTTCGGGCACGCCGTACACGCCGTAGTCGATGCCCACCCGGCCATCCATGTCCAGCACTGAGAGTTGGTAGGGGTTGCCGTGCTGGGCGAGCCAGCCGGCGGCGCGCTTGCGGGTGAGGGCGAGCTCGTCGGAGGCGCTCAGTTGGCGCGCATCGGTTTCCCCGTCGCCGCGCACTTCCTTGTAGTTGAGGCCCACGATGGGCAGTCCGCCTTCTTTGGCAAAGGCCACCAGCAGCGGGTGTTCGGCCCGGCAGGACACGCACCAGGAGGCCCACACATTGAGCAGCCACACCTTGCCGCGCATGTCGGTGGGGGAAAACTGCTGGTTCGCTCCCTCCAGGCGGGTCAGGGTGAAGGCGGGGGCGGGCTTGCCGACCAGGGGGGAGGGCACTTCGTGGGGGTCCCGGTTCAGGCCTACGGCCAGAAAGCCGACCAGCACCAGAAACAGGGCCAAAGGAATCAGAAAGCGTTTCATGCGGAAGCTCCAGAGCCCGCCTTGGCGCGGGTGGCGTTGGATTTGAGACGGTAGCGGCGGTCGCTGGCGGCGAGCAGCCCGCCCAGGGCCATCAGCAGGGCGCCGCCCCAGATCCAGTCGACGAAGGGCTTGTAATACACGCGCACGCTCCAGGCGCCGTCCTTGCCGCCCAGGGCTTCACCCAGGGAGACGTAGATGTCGCGGGTCAGGCCCGGGTCGATGAAGGCCTCGGTCATGGGCATGGCGGAGGAGTGGTACTTGCGCTTCTCGGGGTGCAGAGGCTTCACCACCTGCCCATCTTTGAGGAGTTCGAGATTGCCCCGGGCGGCCTGGTAGTTGGGGCCTTCGACGGGCTCCACCCCCAGGAAGCGGACGGCGTAGCCACCGCCGGTCTGTACCGTGTCGCCGGGCACCATGCGCACATCCTGTTCGGTTTCGTAGTACTTGACCATGGTGATGCCGATCACCGTGACGGCTACCCCGATGTGGGCCAGATGCATGCCCCAGAAGGCGGGCGGCGGGTTGCTGCTGCGCAGCCGGGCCTGGATCTGGAGCAGGGAGGCGCCGATGATCCAGATCCCCATGCCCAGCCCCAGGGCCACGCCCACCGACCAGGTGCCTGCTGCAAAGGGCAGACCTACGCCCGCCGCCACCGCCAGCCCGAAGGCCAGGCGCAGGGGGCGGATCAGGTCGGCCAGTTCAGCCTTTTTCCAGCGGGCCACCGGGCCCACCACCATCAAAAACAGCACTGGCATGGTGAGGGGCACGAACACGGCATTGAAGTACGGGGGGCCCACCGAGAGCTTGCCCAGGTTGAGGGCGTCGATCACCAGCGGGTAGAGCGTGCCCAGCAGCACGGCGCCGGCAGCGGAGAGCAGCAGCACGTTATTGACCAGTAGTAGGGTTTCCCGGGAAAGCAGGGCGAAGCGGCCACCGCCGCTCACCTTGGGGGCGCGCCACGCAAACAGGGTGAGGGAGCTGCCCACGACCACGGCCAGGAAGAGCAGGATGAAGATCCCACGCTTGGGGTCGGAGGCGAAGGCGTGCACCGAACTCAGCACCCCGGAGCGCACCAGGAAGGTGCCCAGCAGGGAGAGGGAGAAGGCGCCAATGGCGAGCAGCACCGTCCAGTTCTTGAAGCTGCCACGCTTTTCGGTGACGGCCAGGGAGTGGATCAGCGCGGTGCCCACCAGCCAGGGCATGAAGGAGGCGTTTTCTACCGGATCCCAGAACCACCAGCCACCCCAGCCCAGTTCGTAATAGGCCCACACCGAGCCCAGACCGATGCCGAAGGTCAGGAAGATCCAGGCGGCGACCGTCCAGGGGCGGGACCAGCGGGCCCAGGCCGCATCCAGCCGGCCCGAGAGCAGGGCGGCAATCGCAAACGCAAAAGCCACCGAGAAGCCCACATAGCCCATGTAGAGCATGGGCGGGTGGAAGATCAGGCCCGGATCCTGGAGCAGGGGGTTCAGATCGCGGCCTTCGTCGGCGCCGGGCAGGAGGCGTTCGAAGGGCGAAGAGGTGCACAGGATGAACAGGATGAAGCCGGCAGCCACCAGCCCCAGCACGCCCTGCACCCGGGCGACCATGTCGTCGGGCAGGCTGCGGGAGAACACGGCCACCGCCAGCCCCCACAGGCTCAGCATCAGCATCCACAACAGCAGGGAGCCCTCATGGCCGCCCCACACGCCAGACACCCGGTATTCCAGGGGCAGCCGGCTGTTGGAGTGCTGGGCCACGTAGAGCAGGGTGAAATCGTTGTTGATGAAGCTGAGGGTCAGGCAGCCGAAGGACACGGCCACCAGTGCAAACAGGGCCACTGCGCTGGGGCGGGC
Source organism: Rhodocyclales bacterium (assembly GCA_021286885.1). Classification (GTDB taxonomy): domain Bacteria; phylum Pseudomonadota; class Gammaproteobacteria; order Burkholderiales; family Rhodocyclaceae; genus Zoogloea. The sequence continues at coordinate 9,597 of JAJTBM010000045.1, read as the reverse complement.
CATGGCGATCCAGGCGGGCACTCCGCGCTGGGCGCCGGCCAGGGGGAGAATCCCCTGTACCAGGGCCACCAGCAGGGCGAGGACGAGGGCAAAACTGCCGAGTTCAGGAATCATGGTGTTTACTGCTTCAGGGTTTTGGCGGCGTCGTGGGCCTGATCGACGGCGGCCTTGGCCTCCGGCGGCATGTAGTTCTCGTCGTGCTTGGCCAGCACTTCAGAGGCGGTGAACTGGCCATCGGCCCCCAGGCTGCCCTGGGCCACCACGCCCTTGCCCTCCTGGAACAGGTCGGGGAGGATGCCCTTGTAGCTCACCGGGATTTCCTTGGCGGTGTCGGTGACCACAAAGCGCACGGTCACATCCTGGCGTACCAGAGAGCCTTCCTTGACCAGCCCGCCGATGCGGAAGGCCCGGTCTTTGGGCGCCTCGCCGGCGGCTACCTGGGTGGGCGTGAAGAAGAACACCAGATTGCTCTGGAAGGCATTGAGGATCAGCGCAGCGGCAATGCCGAGGGCGGTGAGCCCGCCGAGGATGATCGCAAATCGTTTTTGGCGTGTATTCATGGCTCAGTCCTGAGTGTCCAGATCGGCGGCAAGTTCCCGGCGCACCCGGCGGCGGGCCGTCTTGAGCCGACCGGCGGCGAGGGCCGCTTCCACCGCCAAGGCGGCAAAGGTGAGGCCGAAGCTGCCCCACACGTAGAGGCCGTAGCCCCCCATCGCAAAGAAATCGCTGGCACTGGCCCAGTTCATGTGCGCATCTCCGGCAGTTCGGCGACCCACTGGGCGCGCCCTTCCCGTTCGAGGATGATGGCCCGCACCCGGCACAGGGCCACCGCAATTGTGTACATCCAGAAGGCCAGGGCCATCAGCAGCATCCCCCACAGCATGGTGGTGGCCATGGAGGGCGCCTTGGTGAGGGAGACGGACGCGCCCTGGTGCAGGGTGTTCCACCACTTCACCGAGAAATAGATGATGGGCACGTTGATCACGCCCACCAGGGACACAATCGCCCCGGCCTTGTCGGCCCGGCGCGGATCGTCAATCGCGCTGGTGAGGGCGATGTAGCCCAGGTAGAGGAAGAACAGGATCAGCTCAGAGGTGAGGCGTGCATCCCACACCCACCAGGCGCCCCACATGGGCTTGCCCCACAGGGCGCCAGTCCAGAGCGACAAAAACGCGAACAGGGCGCCGGTGGGGGCCAGGGCGGCGCTCATCATCCCCGACAAGCGGGTGTTGAACACCAGCCCCATGGCGGCCCAGAAGGCCATCACGCAGTAGATGAACATGGACATCCAGGAGGCGGGCACGTGGATGAAGATGATCCGGTAGCCTTCGCCCTGCTGGAAATCGGTGGGCGCCACGAACAGGCCCAGCCACAGCCCGGCCAGGGTGAAGGCGGCGGCCAGGGCGGCGAACCAGGGCCACAGTTTTCCGGCCAGGGGGTAGAAGGTGGCCGGCGAGGCGAACTTGAACCAGTTGATCAGACGCTGACTCATGGGGTCTTACCAGGGTTGATGCAGGCAGATGAAACGACGGGCAGGGGTGGCCAGGGTGCAGGATTGGACATGGATAGGCATTACTCCAGGGCCAGGCGCAGGGCCGCCGTGGCCGCCCAGGGGGCAAAGAACACACCCAGGGCCAGCAGGGCGCCCAGCAGCGAGAGGTGGCCTCCGGCGCCCAGCCCGGCCATGTCGGCCTCGACTGCGCCGGCTCCGAAAATCAGCGCTGGAATATACAGGGGCAGTACCAGCAGGGAAAGCAGCACCCCGCCGCCCCGCACCCCGAGGGTAAGAGCCGCACCAATCGCGCCGATGAGGGACAAAATGGGCGTGCCCAGCAGCAGGGACAGCATCAGGATGCCCAGGGCCCGGCTGCTCAGGTCAAATTGCAGCCCCAGCACCGGGGCCAGCAGCACCAGCGGCAGGCCCGAGGTGAGCCAGTGGGCCAGCACCTTGCCGCCGACCAGCACCGAGAGGGGGGTGGAAGACAGGGCCATCTGCTCCAGGGTGCCATCTTGGTGGTCGGTGGCAAACAGCCGGTTGAGCGACAGCATGGCGGCCAGCAGGGCGGCGACCCACAGCACCCCGGGGGCGATGCGGCGCAGCAGGGCGGTTTCTGGCCCAATCCCGAGGGGGAACAGGCTGACCACGATCATGAAAAAGAACAACGCGGTGAGCACCTCGCTCTTGCGCCGGGCGGCGAGCAGCAGATCCCGGCGCAGCACGCTCAGAAATGCATTCATGCTTCACCTCCGCCCAGCGTCAGGGGGCCGCCGGGGGCCTGGAGCTGCACCGCCTGGTGGCTGGTGAACAGCACCATCCCGCCGCCGCTCAGGTGGGTGTCGATGATCTGGCATAGTTGGGCCACGGCGGCCACATCGAGGGCCACAAAGGGTTCGTCGAGAATCCATAGGGGGGCGCTGGCGCACAGCAGCCGGGCGAGGGCCACCCGGCGCTTCTGGCCCTGGGAAAGCACCCGGCTGGGCAGATCTTCCCGGCCCTTCAGCCCCCACTGGCGTAGGGCCTTGAGGGCGCGCAGCTCATCCACCGGCTGGCCGGCCAGGGCGGCGGACGTCTGGAGGTTTTCGAGGGCGGACAGGTCGTCCTTGATGGCGGGGGCGTGGCCCAGGTAGAGCAAGTGGGCGTTGAAGGCGTCGCGCACCTCGCGCACGGGGCGGCCCTGCCAGGTGATGTGCCCTTCTTCGGCGGGGGAAAGCCCCGCCAGAATGCGCAGCAAACTGGTTTTCCCGGCCCCGTTATGGCCTTCCACCTGGAGCCAGTGGCCAGGGGCCAGACTGAATTCCAGGCCGGAGAACAGACGCCGGCTGCCGCGCTGGCAGGCCAGGCCATGAACTTGAAGCATGGGTGGGGTGGGCAGAATTGCGCAGAGTCAGGGGACGGCGCATTCTGCCCGACCCACCTCGGGCGGTAAACCGGGTGTGTCGGGTTAAACCTGTTCGAACCTGCCCGATGTCAGCTTTTGGGCTGCGTTGGGGCTCAGGCGTTGGCGACCTGGCGTGCCTGCTGGCTCTCGGTCGGGGCGGCTTCGGCGGCCTCGGGCGTGGGGCCGGAACTCACCAGCCGGACGGCCGGCTGGGTTCCGGCCTGGGGGCGCAGGTCTGCCGCCTGATGTTGCTCCAGCACTGCCATGACCTGGCGTGCCAAGGCTCGGCAGGCATTGCCCAGGGGGGTGGGCAGACTGTCCGGAATCTGGCGCTGGAGCAGCATCTTGGAGGCCGACAGGCTGGCCGTGGGCTGGAGCAGGCGGCTGCGGTAGGGGTCGAGCAGCTGGGTGATGTTGCGTTCGGCGGCGTCCCGCTGCCAGGCATTGCTGGGCCATTGGGCGGGCAGTGCGTAGGCCTGGGGGAAGCTGGCCAGGTCTTTGCGCACGGTGCGCATGTCTTCGTGGGAATCCCGGAAGGGGAGCAGGATCAGGTCGGCGTAGCTGCTGATGAGCTTGTCCATTTCGCTGCGGTTGCCGCCCCCATCGATCACGCCCACCCAGCTGGGCATGCTGCGCAGCTTGGCGATCACCTTGTGCATGGCGTCCGGGTTGCGGGCATCGGCCAGCACATAGCGGCGCCCGTCGGGGAGCAAGGGTTCCCGCTCCACGTCGGTCAGGATGCAGGCCGAACGCTGGCCCAGCAGCCCGAAGCCCTGGCACAGCATGTGGGACAGGGTGGTCTTGCCGGTGCCACCCTTGTTGCCGATGATGCAGATGATCTGGGACATGGGGAACCTCTCGCTGAAAAACAATGCGGTAGAGGTGATTGTGTCCCTGGCGGCAGGCGGCCAAACCCGGGAATAAATCCCTTAAAGGCGGCTATTTTCTTCAGTGGCGAGGGCGCTTTTTAGGTACGTGGCGCCGCACCACCGGGCCGCCGGCTGGGTGGTAGCAATACAGCAGGGTGCCGCGCCGGTCGGGCACCTGGATGATCTGGTCGGGTTCCAGATCGGGGATGGGGAAACTGTTGCTCACCAGCAGGCTGCCCGGGCGCATCTCGGCACTGGCTTTGGCCCACACCTGGGCCATCGGCACCGGCGACAGAAACGCGTATACAAGATCGTAGCGCTCCCAGGGCATGTCCCAGAAATCTCCCCGGGCCAGGCTCACATTGGGTTGGTGGCGCGACAGCAGCCAGGAAAGCGCATAAGGCGCAGGCGCAGCCTCGACCCCCTCGAACCGGCAATCCGGGCGCAGGCGGGCGAGGGGGCGCACCAGGCTGCCGGTGCCGCTACCTAGATCCAGCAAAAAGGCGGGCCGTTCGGGCAGCAGCTGGGCCACGGCCCGGGCGGTGGTGGGATTCGACAGAAAGAGCGGCACCTGGGTGCGGAAGCTGCTCCAGTACACCAGGGCCAGCAGCCCAAAAGCCGCCAGATAGGCGCCGGGGGGCAGATGCAGGCTCCAGGCCCCGACCAGCAGTGGGGTGAAGCCCAGATGAATCCAGCGCCACCAGGCGGCGCTGCCCAACAGCACGCTGATGCCCGCAGCGCCCAGGGCCTGGGCCAGCACCAGGGCGGGCAGCCCCGCCGGCAAGAGGCCGGAACGCCCCAGCCCCAGGCACAGCAGCCAGGCCAGGATTTGGGCCAGCAGGGCGCGCAGGGCGGGGGGCATGGGCAGACGTTGTGCGCGTCGCCTTACTTGGCGGCGGGCGCGGCCGGGGCGGTGGGCGCTCCAGCCGGGGTGCTGTTTTCCTGGGCCTCGTGGAGGGCCTTATTCAGGGAGGTCTGGATCTTTTGCATCATGGGCTGCACCTGTTGCTGGGTCATCACCATGGTTTTTTGCATGACGACTGGCATCTTCTGGATCATGGCCTGGCCCGCAGGGGTTTTATAGAAGGCCAGCATGCCGTTGATTTCGTCCTGGGTGAAGGTTTCTGCATACACCTTGACGTAGTTGGGCTTGAGCTTGCTCCAGGAAAGCTCGTTGCTCACCGTGGTGTTGTATTCCTTCACGAAGTCGTCAATGGCCTTCTTGCCCTTGGGGTTCAGCTGGCGTCCCTGGATGGCCTTGGAAATCAGGGACTGCAGGTTGTTATCCATGCTTGCCCGGGCAGCCCCGAGGACTTGCTCGGATTTGGTCACCGCCAGCAGTTGCTCGACAGATTCGGTACTGGGGCCAGCCGCAAACGCGCCGGCAGAAAACAGCAGGGTGGCAGCCAAGGGGGCCAGATACTTCATGTAGATCTCCGGGGGATGCGCCGTTGCAACGCACAACGGCTCCCCGGATCATGAACCGAAACAGCGGGGAGTGCAAAACCCGCACCCCCGCCCGGGTGGGTGGATTTCAGCGCCAGTGCTGCATCAGCGCTCCTCTTTTTTGGGCGGCTTTTTCGATATTGGCCATCTTGACCGGCCCATAGCCCCGGATTTCGTCGGGCAACTGGGCCCGGCCCAGGGCCTGGGCCAGGTTGGCGCTGTTGAGCTGGGGCAGGATGCGCGCCAAGTCGGCTTCGTATTCGGCGATCAGGGCCCGCTCGGCCTTGCGTTCCGGATGGTGGCCGAAGGGGTCGAACACGCTACCGCGCAGCCGGCGCAGACGTGGCAGCCAGCCCAGCACGGTTTTAAGCCAGGGGCCGATGCGCTTTTTCGGGATGCGCCCGGTGGCCGGGTCGGGGCGGGCCAGGAAGGTGGGGGCCAGGTTGAAATGCACCTGGTAATCCCCTTCGAACTGCTCGTCCAGCCGGGCCCAGAAGGCCGGGTCGGAATACAGCCGGGCCACCTCGTATTCATCCTTGTAGGCCATCAGTTTGTAGAGCTGGCGTGCCACGGCCTCGGTGAGGGCGGTGCTGCCTAACGGGGCTTCGGCAGCGCGCACCTGGGCCACCTGGCGGGTGTAGCGTTCGGCGTAGGCGGCATCCTGGTAAGCCACCAGCAGCCCGGCCCGGTGGGCGATGAGTTCGTCCAGGCTGCGGGTGGGGGCGGCCTCGGCCTCGGGGCCGGCGGCGCGGCGCACCTGCTCGGGGGCCACAGCGGCTCGGCGACCCCAGCGGAAGGCGGCGGTGTTCATGGCCACGGCGGCCCCGTTGAGTTCGATGGCGCGCAGCAGGCTGGCTTCGCTCACCGGCACCCAGCCCCGCTGCCAGGCATAGCCGAGCAGGAAGAGGTTGGTGGCAATGGCATCACCCATCAGCCGGGTGGCCAGATGCTGGGCTTCGATGAACGCGCAGGCGCCTGCGCCCACCGCTTCGGTAATGGCGCCCTGCATCTGATCCAAGGGGAACTGCCAGTCCGGGTTGCGGGCGAATTCGGCGGTGGGGGTTTCGGCGCAATTCACCACGCCCCGGGTTTGGCCCTGGGCCATTTTGGCGAGGGCATCCACGCTGGCGCTCACCACCACGTCGCCGCCGATCAGCACATGGGCTTCGCCGGCTGCAATGCGCACCGCGTGCAGACTTTCCGGGTGGTCGGCAATGCGGATGTGGCTGAACACCGAACCGCCCTTCTGGGCGAGGCCGGTCATGTCGAGCACGGTGACGCCCTTGCCGTCCAGGTGGGCGGCCATGCCGATCAGGGCGCCGATGGTGACCACCCCGGTGCCGCCCACCCCGGTGACCAGAATGTTCCACGGGTCGCGGGTGGCGGGCAGCGCAGGCGTGGGCAGGGGCGGGAAGCCATCATCGGCCTGCTGGCGGGCGCGGCCCGGGCGCAGTTGGCCGCCTTCGATGCTGACAAAGCTCGGGCAAAAGCCGTTGAGGCAGGAGAAATCCTTGTTGCAGGCCGATTGGTCGATCTGGCGCTTGCGCCCGAACTCGGTTTCGACCGGTAGCACCGCCATGCAGTTGGAGGCCTTGCCGCAGTCGCCGCAGCCCTCGCATACCGCCTCGTTGATGTAAAGCCGGGTGGCCGGATCCGGGTAGCGGCCCCGTTTGCGGCGGCGGCGCTTCTCGGCGGCGCATGTCTGGTCAAACACCAGGGCTGAAACGCCGGGTACCTGGCGCAGTTCCCGCTGGATGTGGTCCAGTTCGTCCCGGTGGCGTACCGGAATGCCGTGGGGCAGGTCGGCAATGCGCCAGCTGCGCTCGGTGCCGTCGGTGACCACCACGATGGTGCCCACCCCTTCGGCCTGGAGCTGGCGCAGCAGGCGCGGTACGGTGAGTTCCCCATCCACCGGCTGGCCGCCGGTCATGGCCACGGCGTCGTTGAACAGGATCTTGTAGGTGATGCCGTGGGTGGCGCCGGGCCGGTTGAAGGCGGCCACCGCCTGCCGGATCGCCAGCAGCCCGGAGTGGAAATAGGTGCCGTCCCCCAGGTTGGCAAACAGATGGGTTTCGCTGGTGAAGGGGGCCTGGCCGACCCAGGGCACGCCCTCGCCGCCCATCTGGGTGAAGCAGCGGGTGCGCCGGTCGGGCATCAGGCTGGCCATGTAGTGGCAGCCGATGCCGGCCATGGCGCGGCTGCCCTCGGGTACGTGGGTGGAGGTGTTGTGGGGGCAGCCGGGGCAGAAGGTGGGCACCCGGTCGATGTTGAACACCCGGCGGGCGAGGGCGTTTTCCTTGCCATCCAGAAAGGCGAGCCGGGCCTGAACCCGGGGCGAGGTGTAAAAGCGCGCAATGCGGGCCGCGATTACCCGGGCGATCAGGGCCGGGTTGAGTTCGCCCGCCGCCGGGAGCAGCCAGTCGCCGTGATCCACGCTGGCCCGGCCATCGGGCCCCACGGTGTTCAGCAGGGCCCATTCGCCCTTTTCGTCGAACTTGCCGATCACCCGGGGGCGCACATCCTCGCGCCAGTTGTAGAGCTCTTCCTTGAGCTGGTATTCGAGCAGCTGGCGCTTTTCTTCGATCACCAGGATTTCTTCCAGCCCCTCGGCAAAGTGGCGCACCCCTTCGGCCTCCAGGGGCCAGACCATGCCGACCTTGTAGAGCCGGATGCCGATGTCGGCGGCCAGGGCGTCGTCGATGCCCAGGTCGTCAAAGGCCTGACGCACGTCCAGGTAGCTCTTACCCGAGGTGATGATGCCCAGCCGGGGGCGGGGCGCGTCGATCACGATCCGGTTGAGCCGGTTGGCCCGGCAGTAGGCCAGGGCGGCGTAGAGCTTGGCGTGGAGCAGGCGCTTTTCCTGCACCAGGGGCGGGTCGGGCCAGCGCAGGTTGAGGCCGTCGGGGGGCAGGGCGAAGTCGTCGGGGATGCGGGTTTCGATGCGCATCGGGTCTACGTCGACCGAGGCGGAGGTTTCCACCGTGTCGGCCAGGGCCTTGAAGGCCACCCAGCAGCCCGAGTAGCGGGACAGGGCCCAGCCATGCACGCCGAAGTCCAGGTATTCCTGCACCCCCGCCGGGGCCAGCACCGGCATCATCATCGACTTGAAGAAGTGGTCGGTCTGGTGGGGCAGGGTGGAGGACTTGGCCGCGTGGTCATCCCCTGCGATCACCAGCACGCCGCCGTACTGGGCGCTGCCGGCGGCGTTGGCGTGGCGGAACACGTCGCCGCAGCGATCCACCCCCGGCCCCTTGCCGTACCACATGGAAAACACCCCCTGAACCCGGGCGCCGGGGGAGAGGGCGAGCTGCTGGCTGCCCCATACGGCGGTGGCGGCCAGGTCTTCATTCACCCCGGGCTGGAACACGATGTCGTGTTCGGCCAGGTGTTCCCGGGCCTTCCAGAGGGTTTGGTCCAGCCCGCCCAGGGGCGAACCCCGATAGCCGGACACGAAGCCGGCGGTATTGAGCCCGGCGGCTTTGTCCCGCTCCCGCTGGATCATCAGCAGGCGGACGAGGGCCTGATAGCCGGTCAGATAAACCCGGCCTGCGTGGGTGGTGTATTTGGCGTCCAGGCTGGCCAGGGGGCCGGGCTGGGCTAGGGCACGTACGGGGTCGCGTTCGGCCATGATGGTCTCCTCCAGATTCCCAAAGTTTTGGTTTGGCGTGCGCTCGCGGTGCAGGCCTTGTGGGTCTGGCCGCCGAGGTCTGGCCACGCTAAATGGCACAGACGGGCGGTGCAATCATTGGATACCCGTATCGCTTTTTGGTTTGCCTTGGAGTAGGGGAATTTATGGCCCTATTTGTGTATTTTTTGGCAGCGGGTGTGGTGCGGCTCAGAACAGGTCTACGTCTTGCTGGCTGGGCGCGGATTTTTGGTTGAGGCGGATGTCTTGGGCGGCCCGGTCGGATTCGCTCAAAAGCTGGTTCAGGGTGGTGTTGCGGCGCTGGATGCGCTGCACTCCATCCTTGGCATCCACATCCCGGTGGGCATCAAAGAAGCCCCCCGCATAGCGGCGCATGAAGTCGGTGTGCTGGTTCAACTTGACCAGGGTCTGATCCACGATGTCCTCACACTGCATGGTGCGCACCCCCGCGCCCACCAACTGATGCACCGTACCGGCGATGGCATGGATGCGGCGGGCAGCTTCCAGGGCGGAGCGGTGCATTTCGTCCATTTCGAGGCTCAGTTCGCCTACCTGGCCCTCTGAAGCCCGAGCCTGGCTGATGTCGGTGGCGGCGCTGGCTTCCACCGCCTGGCCCACGTCGTCGATGGACGCGTGAATCTCGCCCAGCAGGTCGGAGATTTGCTCGCTGAATTTCTCGGTGCGCTGGGCCAGCTTGCGCACCTCGTCGGCCACCACCGCAAAGCCCCGCCCGGTTTCGCCGGCCCGGGCCGCTTCG
>JAJTBM010000044.1 GCA_021286885.1 Rhodocyclales bacterium | reverse complement strand
CGCAGCCATGGGGCGTGTGGCATGGGAGGATGGGGCCGAAGGGGTCGGGCCGAACTGGAGGGCGCTACGGGAACTCAATTTTTAATGGCCATCAGGTATTGATCGAGCATGCTAACTGATTGAGGAATGTGTTGAACTTTGTGGCGCACCGATTCTGTGCAAAAGTCCTCGCCCCAAGCATGGACAATTTCATGCTTGAAACATGATTGCGCACAGGGCGATCTGGGGCGTCGGCCACCCACCCTTTACCTATAATGTACAAATATGTCGCATCCTGCATCTGTTTCCACGCCGCCCGAACCTGATCGGGCCCTGCGCCACCGGCCCTGGCTGGCCTGTCTGCTGGCCACCCGCCCTGCTTTTTTGGGGGTGACCCTGTGCGCCTGCCTGATCGGGCTGGCGGTGGTCCATGGCCAGGGCCTGCCCATCGACGCCCTCAAGGCCGCCCTCACCCTGGTGTTCGCCCTGTGTGCCCATGCGGGCATCAACGTACTCAATGATTATTACGATGGCCTGAGCGGGGCCGATGCGGCCAACACCGAGCGGCTGTTTCCGTTTACCGGCGGCAGCCGTTTCCTGCAGAACGGGGTGTTCAGCGCCCCCGAGCTGGGGCGTCTGGGCTACGGGCTGATGGCCCTGGTGGTGCCCGCCGGGCTGTGGCTGGCCTGGCAGTCCGGCCCGGGGTTGGTGCTCATCGGGCTGGCCGGGATGTTCCTCGGCTGGGCCTACACCGCCCCGCCCCTGGTGCTGGTGGCCCGGGGCCTGGGCGAACTGGCGGTGGCGGCCGGCTGGCTGGTGGTGGTGATTGGCACCGACTACGTGCAGCGCGGTGCCTTCGCCTGGGCCCCCGTGCAGGCGGGGGTGTCTTACGCGCTGCTGGTGGCGGTGATCCTGTTTGTGAATGAATTCCCCGACCGGCGTGGCGACGAAGCTGCCGGCAAGCGCACCCTGGTGGTGCGCCTGGGCCCGGAGAGCGCCAAATGGGCCTGCCTGGGCATGATCCTGCTCGCCTACGTCTGGCTGATCCTGATGGTGGCCAACAACGCGCTGCCCCAGAAGGCGGGGGCGGCGGCCTTCAGCTTGATTCTGTCTTTCCGCGCCGCCCGCGAATTGCTGGCCCACGCCGCCGCGCCCGCCCAACTGGCCCCGGCGATCCGGCTCACCATTGGGGCGGCCCATCTCCACGGCCTGATTCTGGCTGCAACCCTCGCCTTCGGCCACTGGCCCGGAGGCCCCCTGTGATGATGAACGACCTGTCTGCCCTGCCCTTTGCCCCCGACCAGATCCGGGGCGTGATCTTCGACATGGATGGCCTGCTGCTCGATAGCGAGCGGGTCGCCCTCGCCACCATCGCCCAGGCGGCGGCCCACATGGGCGTGGAGTGGCCCTACGACCTGGGCCTAGCCATGGTGGGGCTCAACTCCCGGGATTCGGACGGCATCATCCGCGCCCGCCTGGGGGACGATTTCCCGGTGGCCGAGCTGCGCGAACGCTTCGGCCTGCTCTACGAGGCCGAAATTGAAGCGGGCCGCATCCCCCTCAAGCCCGGGGTGCTGGAACTGTTTGAGGTGCTGGACGCCCTGGGGCTGCCCCGAGTGGTGGCCACCTCCACCCGCCGGGTGCGGGCCGAGCCCAAGCTCGCAGCGGTGAGCCTGCTCGACCGGGTGCATGGGATGGTGTGTGGCGATGAAGTCGCCCGGGGCAAGCCGGCTCCCGACATCTTCCTGGCCGCCGCCGCCCGGATGGCCCTGCCCGCTGCCGATTGCTTGGTGCTGGAAGACTCCAACGCCGGCGCCCGGGGCGGCCATGCAGCCGGTGCCCGGGTGGTGATGGTGCCCGACCTGCTCGAACAGGCCGCCGACCTGCGGGATGCGGGCGTGCCCACCCTGGCCAGCCTGGGCCGCATGGCGGTGTTTTTGCAGACCCGCCGGGCGGTGGGCGCCGGGCCAAGCTGAGGGCCGAGCCCCCCCTGATTTTCTGCCGTGGCCCCTGTTGGGCAGCGGCGTGTGTGCATGAGGAGCGCTGTCATGAAACTCGTCGGTATGCTGGATTCCCCCTTTGTGCGTCGAGCCTGTATTTCGGGCCGGATGCTGGGGCTGCCCTTCGAACACCAGTCCCTCTCGGTGTTCCGCGACTTTGCTGCCTTCCACGCCCTCAACCCCCTGGTGAAGGCGCCCACCCTGGTGCTGGATGACGGGGAGGTGATGGTGGATAGCAGTCTCATCATCAGCCACTTGGAAGACCTGGCCGGCAAGACCTTGCTGCCCGCTGATCCAACTGCGCGCCGACGCTGCCTGCAGCTCACCGGCCTGGGCCTGGCGGCTGCCGAAAAGAGCGTCCAGCGCTACTACGAAAGCGCCGTGCGCCCCCGGGAGGCGCGGGATACGGGCTGGCTTGGCCGCGTCACCGGCCAGTTGCGGGATACTTACGCCCTGCTCGAAACTCGGGTGGGCGAGGCCGACTGGTTGTGCGGCAGCCAGCCCACCCAGGCCGACATCACCGTGGCGGTGGCCTGGCGCTTCACCCGGCATACTGCGCCGGGGCTGCTGCCGGATAGCGACTTCCCGTTGCTCGCCGCCCTTTCTGTCCGCGCCGAGGCCTTGCCGGCCTTTGTGGCGGCTGATTTTTCCTGAAAGACTCCATGATCGGACGCATCACCGGCCGCCTGGCCGAAAAGAACCCGCCCCAGATCCTGGTTGACGTCAACGGCGTCGGCTACGAGCTGGAAGTGCCCATGAGCACCTTCTACGGCCTGCCCGCCACCGGGCAGAACGTGAGCCTGTGCACCCATCTGGCAGTGCGCGAGGATGGGCATTTCCTGTATGGCTTCGCCAGCGAGGACGAGCGCGCCACCTTCCGCCAGCTGCTCAAGGTGGGTGGAGTGGGGGCGCGCACCGCCCTGGCCATTCTGTCCGGCCTCTCGGTGCAGGATCTGGCCCAGGCCGTGGCCCAGCAGGAAACCGGGCGGCTGGTGAAGATCCCGGGCATCGGCAAGAAAACCGCCGAGCGCCTGCTGCTGGAGCTGCGCGACAAGCTGCCCAAGGCCCTGCCCCTGCTGGCCCAGGCCGAAGGGCTGGGGGGCGTCGGCGCACCCGCCGACGAACGCAGCGACATCATCAACGCCCTGCTGGCCCTCGGCTACAACGACAAGGAAGCCCAGCTGGCGGTCAAGAAGCTGCCCGAAGGCATCAGCGTCACCGACGGCATCCGCAGCGCGCTCAAGGGCCTCTCCCGGGCCTGAACGCTGTGGCGCCGGGGCCTGCTGGCGGGGCAGATCGGTGATAATAGTGCCTTGTGCTCCAACTGGATAAATATTCATGGCGCCACGTCGAACTGCCCAGGTGGCGATTACCGCCTTCCTGCTCCTGGGGTGTGCCCTTGTCCTGCTCCCCTTTGGCCCGGCCATCCTGTTTGCCGGCACGGTGTGCATCACCACCTGGCCGCTGTTTGCCGCTCTGGAGCGGCGCTTGCGTCGGAGCGCGCTGGCGGCGGGGCTCACCACGCTGGGCCTGAGTCTGCTCCTGCTGGTGCCAATTGCCGGCCTCTCCCTCTCGTTGGGCGATGCGGTGGGCGCGCTGATCGACTACCTGCGCGGGCTGGTGGAAAGCGACGGGCTGGAAGTGCCGCTGGTGGGGGAAAGCCTCACCGAATACGCCCACAAGGTACTGGCCAGCCAGGAAGAACTGCGCAAACTGGCGCTACTGGCCCTGGAGCCGGCACGCCGCTCGGCCCTCACCGTGGGCGCCCTGCTTGGCCAGGGCGTGCTCCAGCTGCTGCTGGTGCTGTTCATCCTCTACTTTTGCTATCGGGACGGGCGCGAGCTGTTGCGCCAGTTCAATACCGCTGCCCGCTATCTGGGGGGCGAGCTGGGGATCAGCCTGCTGGCCCTGGCGGGCAACACCGTCAAGGCGGTGATGATCGGTATTGTGGGCACGGCGGCGGCCCAGGCCCTGGTGGCGCTGGTGGGTTTTGTGCTCGCCGGGGTGCCCGGCGCCCTGCTGCTTGGGGCGGCCACCTTTTTTCTGTCGCTGGTGCCGGTTGGCCCGCCCCTGGTGTGGGGTGGGGCTGCTTTCTGGCTCTACCAGCAGGGCCAGCCCGGTTGGGCGGTGTTCATGGTGCTGTGGGGCACGCTGGTGGTCAGCTCGGTGGATAACTTCCTCAAGCCCATCCTCATCAGCCGCAGCGCCAGCCTGCCCCTGGTGCTGATCGCCCTCGGCGCGTTTGGCGGGGTGCTGGCCTTTGGCTTCATCGGGCTGTTTCTGGGCCCCAGTTTTCTGGCGGTGGGCAAATCCTTGTTTACCGCCTGGACGGCCGCCGATCCGGCGCCGCCCGTCACTTCCGAACCTACGAATGCAGGGGCCACTGCGCCCCGGGATGTACAGGCATGATCGAAACCGATGCCCTCACGGGGGGCCAGCCCGACCGCAGCGCCCGTCTCATCGGCGCCCAGAGTGCCAGCAACCAGGAAGAAGCCCTCGAACGGGCCCTGCGCCCCAAGCGGCTGGCCGAATACGTGGGCCAGAAAAAGGCCCGGGAGCAACTCGAAATCTTCATCCAGGCCGCCCGCCGCCGGGGCGAGGCCCTGGATCACGTGCTGCTGTTCGGCCCGCCGGGCCTGGGCAAAACCACCCTGGCCCACATCGTGGCCGCCGAAATGGGGGTGAATCTGCGCCAGACCTCGGGCCCAGTGCTGGAGCGGGCGGGGGATCTGGCCGCGCTGCTCACCAACCTCGAACCCCATGATGTGCTGTTCATCGACGAAATCCACCGCCTGAGCCCGGTGGTGGAGGAAATCCTCTACCCGGCCCTCGAAGATTTCCAGATCGACATCATGATTGGCGAAGGCCCGGCCGCCCGCTCGGTGAAGCTCGATCTGCCGCCTTTTACGCTGGTGGGCGCCACCACCCGGGCGGGGATGCTGACCAACCCCCTGCGCGACCGTTTCGGCATCGTGGCCCGGCTGGAGTTTTACGATTCCGACGAGCTGGCCCACATCGTGGGGCGCTCGGCCCGGCTGCTGGATGTGGAAATGGACGAAACCGGCGCCTACGAGATTGCGCGCCGCGCCCGGGGCACCCCCCGGATTGCCAACCGGCTGCTGCGCCGGGTGCGGGATTACGCCGAAGTAAAGGCCGATGGCCGGATCAGCGCCCCGGTGGCCGATGCGGCCCTGGCCATGCTGGATGTGGACCCGCTCGGCCTGGATCTGATGGACCGCAAGCTGCTCGGGGCCATGCTCGAAAAGTTTGGCGGCGGCCCGGTGGGGCTGGACAACCTGGCGGCAGCCATTGGCGAATCCACCGACACCATCGAAGACGTGATCGAACCCTACCTGATCCAGCAGGGCTATCTGCAGCGCACCCCCCGGGGGCGCACCGCCACCCTGGCGATCTGGCAGCACTTCGGGCTGCAACCGCCCCAGCCCTGAGCGGGTGACTAGGGCGAGGGGCGAGGGGTGACGGCGGCGGGGGTTTAAGCCTGCCTCAGATCTGGCAGGCCAGGCCCTTCAGGTATTCGCCTTCGGGCACGCCCAGGCCGATGGGGTGGTCGGCGGCAGCGCTCAGGCGGTGGATGATGCGGGCTTCCACGCCGGCATCGGCGGCTGCACCGGCCACGATCTTCTGGAACAGCTCCAGCCCGATCCCGCCGGAGCAGGAATAGGTCATCAGGATGCCGCCCGGGTTGAGCAGCCGGAAGCCCAGCAGGTTGATGTCCTTGTAGGCGCGGGCGGCCCGGTCGGCGTGGGCGGCAGAGGGCGCAAACTTGGGCGGATCGAGCACGATCAGGTCAAAGCGCCGGCCTTCGGCCTTGAGGCTGCGCAGGGCCTGGAACACGTCATCTTCGCGCCACTCGGCCCGGCTCGCATCCAGCTGGGGGTTGAGGGCCAGATTGCGGGCGGCGGTGGCCAGGGCCGGGCCGGACGAATCAATCGAAATCACGCTGCGGGCGCCGCCAGCCAGGGCCTGGAGCGAGAAGCCGCCGGTGTAGCAGAAGCAGTTGAGCACATCCCGGTCGCGGCTCAGCTGGCCGGTGAGCAGCCGGTTGTCGCGCTGATCCAGGTAGAAGCCGGTCTTGTGGCCGCCCACCACGTCCACCACCATGCGCACCCCGTTTTCCACAATGGTGAGGTCGGCGGGCAGTTCGCCCCAGGCGAGCTGGCTCAGGGGCTCCAGGCCTTCGAGCTTGCGCACGTCGGAATCCGAACGCTCATACACCGCCACGCAGCCGGTGGCCTGCACCAGCCCGGCGATGATGGCGTCGCGCCATTTGTCGGCGCCTGCGCTGGTGAGCTGGATCACCACCACCGGGCCGTAACGGTCGGCGATCACCCCGGGCAGGCCATCGGATTCGCCGTGGATCAGGCGCACGCCATCTTGTTGGCTCAGCACCGGGTGGCTCTGGCGGCGGGCCACCGAGGCGGCCACGGTGCGCTTGATGAAGGCGTGGTCGATGGATTGCTCCGGGTCGAAGCTCCACACCCGGGCGCGGATCTGGGAGTTGGGCGACCAGGCGGCGCGGGCCAGGGGACGGCCATCGGCATCCTTCACCAGCACGGTGTCGCCGGGGCGGGCGCGGCCTTCCAGGCGCTCGACGGAGCCGGCGAAGATCCAGGGGTGGCGGCGGAAAACAGAACGTTCCTTGCCGGGCTTGAGTATCAGTTCAGACATGGTGTGTGCGTAAAGCTGGGATGCCGGCCACGCGGGGGGCGGGCATCGGTGGTGAAAGCAGGGGTGAAGGCGGTGGCCGGGCTCAGCCCAGATGGCGGTGCAGGCTGGCGCTGATCAGCTCGCCGAGCCGAACCAGGTAGAGGGTGCCCATGCCGCTGTAGAAGCGTTCCGGGTCTTCGCTGCCCATGGCCAGCAGGCCCAGGATCTCGCCCGCGTGGTGCAGGGGCACCAGGGCCTGGGAGCGCACCTGTTGGCCTTCGGGCCCAAACCATTGGGTGATTTCGGCCAGGGGCGGCGTGCCGCAATAGGGTTCGGGCAGATCGGCGGTGAACTGGCGGACATCCTCGCCCACCAGCATGAACTCGGGCCCCGGGTGGGAGTGGGCGCTGCACCACACCCGGAAGGCCACGTGGGGCACCACGAAGTCTTCGAGCAGGTGGGTGTACAGGGCCTGGCGGGCGCTGGGAAAGTCGGTGGCCTCGATCAGCCCCACCGTGAGGCGGTGCATCTTGTCGCCGATGGCGTCGTTTTCCTCGCCGCATTCAAGCAGGGCCCCGAACTTGTCCTCCAGCTGGGCAATGCGCTGGCGCAGGCCGATCAGCTGCCGCTCGGTGAGCGAAATCGCCTTCCCCGAGTGGGGATGGGGCAGGCGCAGCTGGGTGACCAGGGCCGGGTGTTCCTCGAAGAAGGCCGGGTTGGCCAGGAGGAAGCGGAGGACATCGTTCGAGTTCATCGCAGACCTGCCTAGGCCAGGGAAATCTCGCCCTTGAACACGGTGACGGCGGGGCCGCTCATCATGACCGGGGTGCCGGGGCCGTCCCAGGCGATGGTGAGTTCACCGCCCCGGGTTTCGACCGTGACGGGGGTGGCCACCAGCTCGCGCAGGATGCCCGTGACCACGGCGGCGCAGGCGCCGGTGCCGCAGGCCAGGGTTTCGCCGGCGCCCCGTTCGTACACCCGCAGGCGCACCCGGTGCTCATCGACGATCTGCAGGAAACCGGCATTCACCCGGGCCGGGAAGCGGGCGTGGCGCTCGATCAGGGGGCCTTGCTCGGCCACCGGGGCGCTATCCACGTTGGCCACCACCTGCACCGCGTGGGGGTTGCCCATGCTGACGGCGGTAATGGCCACGCTGTTGCCGGCCACGTCGAGGGGCTGCACCCAGGCGTCGGAATCGCTGATGAAGGGCACCTCGGCGGGGGTGAGCACGGGCACGCCCATGTCCACCGTCACCCGGCCATCGTCCTCCAGGCGCGGGGTGATGATGCCCTTGCGGGTTTCGACCCGGATCTCGCGCTTGTCGGTGAGCCCCTGCTCGAACACGAAGCGGGCAAAGCAGCGGGCGCCGTTGCCGCATTGCTCCACCTCGCCGCCGTCGGCATTGAAGATCCGGTAGCGGAAATCCACGCCGGGAGTGGTGCTGGCTTCGACCACCAGCAGCTGGTCGCAGCCGACCCCAAAGTGGCGGTCGGCCAGGGCGCGTACCCGCTCGGGGCTCAGGTCTACGGTCTGGCGCACGGCGTCGATCATCACGAAATCGTTACCGAGGCCCTGCATCTTGGTGAAGGCGAGGGTGCTACTCATGTGCAAAATTCCAGGTAATCCCGCCAGATGCAGCGGTCCATCACAACGGTGATTCCGGCGGCCCGGGCCCGTTCGGCCTCGGCTTCGTTGATCACACTTTCCTGCAGCCACAGGTAGGGAACGCCCAGGGCGATGCAGGCGTCCACCACGGGGCCCACTTCGGCGGGGGCGCGGAACACATCCACCAAATCGGGCCGTTCGGGCAGGGATTGCAGGTCGGGATAGGCTTTTTCGCCCAAAACTTCGGCAATCGCCGGGCGAACAGGTAGGATGCGGTATCCGAAACCCTGCATGCCCCGGGCCACCCGATAGCTGGGGCGATCCGGTTTGGGTGAGAGCCCGACGACGGCAATGGATCTGACAGCCTGCAGCAGGCTGCGGATCTGGTCAGGGGTGGGATTGATAAACATAGTCTGGATTCTACCGGATAGCGTTGGGGTGGGGCGGCCGGCTTGGGCGCCCATCCCACAGGGAACGTGATGGGAGCAATTATGGAGCGCAAGGGGCGGCCCGGCATCATTCGCCGGGTCTGGGGCGGTTTTTGGGCGGTCATCGAAGGCCTGCGGCGCTGGAGTCTGAATCTGGTCTTCCTGCTGCTGCTGGTGATTCTGGGCACCGGCTGGTGGTCCGGCCGCAGCCAGCCCCTGGCCACCGGCACGGCCCTGCTCATCGCGCCCAATGGCGAGCTGGTGGAGCAGCGCACCCTGCGCAACGCGGTGAGCATGCTGCAGGGGGGCGAGGGGCTCCATCAGGTGCTCATGCGCGACCTGATCGAGGCCATCCGCAAGGGCGCCACCGATACCCGCATCTCCCATCTGGTGCTCGAAACCGACGGTCTGCGCGGCGCCAGCCTGGGCAAGCTGCAGGAGCTGGGCGCTGCCCTGGCCGAGTTCCGCAAGACCGGCAAGCCGGTGTATGCCTACGGGCGTTATTTCGACCAATCCAGCTATTACCTGGCGGCCCAGGCCGATCAGGTGTTCCTGAATCCCGATGGTTTTGTGTACCTGAGCGGCTTCGGGCGCTTCCCCACCTATTACAAAGGGCTGTTTGACCAGCTGGGGGTGAAGGTCCAGGTGTTCCGGGTGGGCACCTACAAATCCTTTGTGGAACCCTATACCCGTAGCGATATGTCCGAGGCTGATCGGGAATCCACCCGCAGCTATCTGGATGAAGCCTGGAAGCTGTGGCAGCAGGACGTGCAAAAGGCCCGCCCGGCCCTGGCCAAGACGCTGCCCGCCTATCTTGAGCATCCCGATGAAGGCCTGGCCGCCGTTCAGGGCGATGGCGCCCGCTATGCGCTTGATGCTGGTCTGGTGGATGGCATCAAGTCTGCCGATGAATGGCGTGATTTCCTGAAAGACAAGGGCCAGCCGAGCGAAGACGGCAAGTCCTACCGCCACCTGGATCTGGCCGCCTATGTGGGCCGTTTGCACGATGAAGCCAGCCACACCGATGCCAAGGTGGGCGTGGTGGTGGCCCAGGGGGCCATCATGGACGGGGAGCAACCCTCCGGCACGGTGGGCGGTGATACGGTGGCCGCCCTGATCCGCCAGGCCCGGGAAAGCGACGACATCAAGGCCGTGGTGCTGCGGGTGGATAGCCCGGGCGGAAGCGCCACCGCATCCGAGGTGATCCGCCGGGAGCTGGCCCTGACCCGCAAGGCCGGCAAGCCGGTGATTGTGTCCATGGGTTCGGTGGCGGCCTCGGGCGGTTACTGGATCAGCATGGCAGCGGATGAGGTCTGGGCCAATCCGGCCACCATCACCGGCTCCATCGGCATCTTTGCGATGCTGCCGGATCTGTCCGGCCCCATGGGCAAGCTGGGCCTTACGGTGGATGGGGTGGGCACCACGCCCCTGGCAGGCAGCATGGACGTGCGCCGGCCCGTGTCTCCCATGATGGGCGCCCTGCTCCAGCAGAGCATCGAGCATGGTTACCGGCGTTTTCTGGGCGTGGTGGGCGAGGCCCGGGGGCTCAGCCCGGAGGCGGTGGATGGCGTCGCCCAGGGCCGCGTCTGGCTGGGCACCCAGGCCCGGGAGCGCAAGCTGGTGGATCAGCTGGGCGGGCTGCATGAGGCGGTGGCCGCCGCCGCCCAGCGGGCCAAGCTGGAGCGCTACGAGGTGAGCTATGTGGAAAAGAATCTCTCGCCCCGGGATCAGCTCCTGGCCCGTTTGCTGGATAAGGGCGAGGAAGGCGGCGCTGGCGCCGGCGCCCGGGCCACGCCTTCCCTGCTGACCCGCCTGATGGGCCGGGTGGAGCAGGAGTTCCGGGGGCTGGCCGAGTGGAACGACCCGGGCAATGCCTACGTGCATTGCCTGTGCACGGCGCCCTGAACGCTGCCTGCATCATCATAAACACCAAGGGCCGGAGTGATCCGGCCCTTGGTGCGTTTTGGGGGTGGAGGCGCTTTTACCTGCGCTGGCCCGCGTTTACCAGCTCTTGATGAGCCACATGGGCACTCGCAGGCCTGAGTCGTGGGCATCCTTGCGCACGAACTGGCCCTGGCCGTCCGGGTCCACCAGATAGTAGGGCGGTGCCTCGGGCGGGATCACCTTGATCATGTAAAGCTGCCCGTTCACCCGGTATTCCTCGATGGTGTCTTCGCCCTTCTTGCGGGTGGTGACGACCACCGGGGGCTCCTTGCTCTCCACGTCCAGGGTGTTGGGCGGGGGTGGCACATCGGGCAGGGGTTCGAGCTTTTGGGGCTGCTGGGCCCAGACGCCCGTGGCGAGGGTGAGCAGCAGCGCGGCGATGCAGGTCTGGCGTTGCATGGTGGGTCTCCTGTAAATGCCCGTCATGGGGGCCATTGTACTCCCCGTGCCCGGGGTGCCGCGCTGGGTGTGCTTATGGCGCCCTTATCCCCTATCCCTTATCGCTAGCGCCACCCCATCCCCGGCACAGTGGAAATGCTGTTGGCCGGAGCTCCGTCGATGAGCTTGCGGCTGATCGCCACATATACAAGGGTCTGGTTGGTTTTGTCCCACATGCGCACCACCCGGGTTTCCTTGAACAGCACCGAGGTGTCTTCGGTGAAGATGGTTTCGTTCTCCGGCAGCTTGGCCGGGAGCTGGATGGGCCCGGTCTGGCGGCAGGCCAAGGAGAACTGGGACGGATCCTGGGCCAGCCCCAGGCTGCCACTCACCCCGCCGGTGCGGGCCTGACTCACGTGGCAGGTAATGCCGGGCACCTTGGGATCGTGGAAGGCTTCAACACACACCTTGTGGTTTGCACCGATCAGTTTCCAGGCGGTGGTGACGCAGCCCACCTGTTCGGCCTGGGCCGGGAGGGCCATGAATGCTGCGCACAGCAGAGTAAACGGTAAGGGCAAGGGCAGGGGTGAGCGCATGGGCTGAACTCCGGGGCGGGGGAAGTCTGCATTGTAGGGGGCAGTGCCTGTGCAGGGTTCAAGAAAACTTGGGGAGGCTCCGTAATTAAAAACCGTACAACGTGACGAGTGCCGGAGGGGGCGTAAATGGCGGACATGAAAGGCAGCCGAGGGCTGGATGAAGCATACATCCGGGGTTTGGGTGGGGATGAGATGCAGGCTTATGTGCGCGCCATTCACGGCGCCTATGGTGTGGTTGAGTTTGATCTGGAAGGTCGAATTCTGTACGCCAACCCGCTCCTGCTGGATGCCCTGGGGTATGAACTCAGCGAGTTGCGCGGCCAAAGCTACGATATTTTGTGTGCGCCCGAACAACTGGGCAGCCCTGGCCATGATGCCCTGTGGCAGCACCTGGCCCAAGGGCACACCCAGGGGACGGTATTCATGCATCCCACCCGCTCGGGGGGGGTGAGCTGGTGGCGCACAACCTTCACGCCGGTGCCTGGGAGTGACGGCAAACCAGCCAAAGTCTTGGAAATTGCCCGCAACATCACCACAGACAAGCTCAAGATACTGGAGGATGAAAGCAAACTGGCGGCCATTTCCCGCTCCCAGGGGGTCATTGAGTTTGATCTGGCGGGTAATGTGTTGACGGCCAACGAGAACTTCCTGCACCTGATGGATTATCGGATCGAGGACATCAAAGGCCAGCACCACCGTATGTTCATGGACCCGGAGGAGGCCGAAGAGGCGGCATACCGGGTGTTCTGGCAGCGTTTGGGCCGAGGTGAGTTTGACGGGGGCGAATATCTGCGGGTTGGGCGCAATGGTCGCCGGGTCTGGATTCAAGCCACCTACAACCCCATTCTCGATCTGGAAGGGCGGCCCGTCAAAGTGGTCAAGTTCGCCACGGACATCACCGCCAGCAAGCTCAAGGCCCAGGAGGAGCAGGTACGCATGGCGGCCATGGCGGCCAGCAATTGCATCCTTGAACTGGATAAGGATGGGTTTGTGCTGGTGGTAAACGATGGGATGGAGCGTGCCTTGGGCATGAACCGCCAGGCGCTGCTGGGCAAGCACGAACATGTCCTGATGTTCGATGAGGACAAGGAAGGGGCAACCCATGCCAACGCATGGCGTGAGCTCCGGGCGGGGCGGGCCGTGTCGGGTGAGTTTCGGATCAAGGGGGGGCAGGCGCGGGAGGTGTGGCTGCGTGCATCCCTGAGCCCCATGATGGGCCTGGATGGCCTGTTGGCCAAGGTTTTGCTGCTGGGCCAGGACGTGACCGAGAGCAAGCTGGCGCGCCTGGATGCCCAGGGAAAACTGGATGCGATCCATCGGGAGCAGGCCGTGGTGGAGTTTGATTTGCGGGGCTATGTGCTGGATGCAAATCCCAACTTCCAGTGTGTCATGGGCTATCGGCTGGAGGAGATCCAGGGCGCCCATCACCGGATGTTTGTACCCCAGGAAGAGGCGCTGGGCCGGGAGTACCAGGCGTTTTGGGAGCGCCTGGGCCGAGGTGAGTTCTTTGCGGGGGAGTACCGGCGGATTGGCAAGGGCGGCAAGGAAGTCTGGATTCGGGCGACCTACAATCCGGTGTTTGATGTTCGGGGTAACCCGATCAAGGTGGTGAAGTTCGCCAGCGATGTGACGGCCAGCAAGCTGGCCAGTGCCGAGTACGCAGCCAAGGTGGCGGCCATCGATAAGGGTCAGGCAGTCATCGAGTTTGATCTGGATGGCAAGGTGCTGAGTGCCAACCGCAACTTCCTGGCGGCCATGGGCTATACCCTGCGCGAGATTCAGGGCCAGCATCACAGCATCTTCTGCACCCCCGAGTACGTGCAGAGCGAGGAGTACCGGGAG
>JAJTBM010000043.1 GCA_021286885.1 Rhodocyclales bacterium | reverse complement strand
GACTTGCCGAAGTAGGCGCCCTTGTTGGCGGCTTCCATGATGCCGGGGCCGCCGCCCGAGATCACCGAGAAGCCCGCGTCGGAGAGCAGGCGGGCGATGCGTTCGGTTTTCTCGTAGTAGGGATGATCGTGGGGCGTGCGGGCGCTGCCGAAGATCGAAACCGCCGGGCGGATGGGCTTCAGGCGCTCAGTGGCTTCCACGAACTCTGCCATAATCCCGAAAATCCGCCACGACTCCCGGGCCGTGAATTGCGGCGCTTCGGCGTCGGTACCCGGTGCCATCTGGGGGAGTTTGTTGTTTGCAGTCATTGTCTTGTTCGTCTTTTTCTGAGGAGTGAGGGACCGGCGGCGTCTCCGCCTGCGTCCCGTATATCCATGCCGACCCTGTTGCTCGTCGACGGTTCCAGTTACCTGTACCGCGCTTTCCATGCCCTCCCTGATCTGCGTAACTCGGCGGGGGAGCCCACCGGCGCTGTCCGGGGGGTGCTGTCCATGCTACGTCGCCTCGAATCCGACTACAAGGCGGAGTACCGGGCCTGCGTGTTTGATGCCAAGGGCAAGACCTTCCGGGACGATTGGTACCCCGAATACAAGGCCCAGCGCCCGCCCATGCCCGAAGACCTGCGCGCCCAGATCGAGCCCCTGCACGCCGCTGTGCGGGCCGAAGGCTGGCCGCTCCTGATGGAGGAGGGCGTGGAGGCCGACGACGTGATCGGCACCCTCACCCGCCAGGCCGTGGAGGCCGGTTGGGAGGTGGTGATTTCCACCGGCGACAAGGATCTCACCCAGCTGGTGCAGCCCGGCGTGCGCTGGGTGAACACCATGAGCGAAGAGGTGCTGGATGAGGCCGGCGTGGCCGCCAAGTTTGGCGTGCCCCCCGCCCTGATCGTGGATTATCTGGCCCTGATCGGCGACACCGTGGATAACGTGCCCGGGGTGGAAAAGTGTGGCCCCAAAACGGCGGTGAAGTGGCTCACCCAATACGGCAATCTCGACAATCTGGTGGCCCAGGCCGGGCAGGTGAGTGGCAAGGTGGGTGAAAACCTGCGCCGCCATCTGGATTTCCTGCCCCTGGGGCGCAAGCTGGTGACGGTGGTCACCGATCTGCCCCTGCCTTTGGGGCCCGCCGATCTGGCCGCCCGCAACCCGGACACCGAAGCCCTGGCGGCCTTGTATACCCGCATGGAGTTCAAGGGCTGGCTGCGGGAGCTGCAGGCCGGCATCGGCCACGGCAACCCGGCCCCTGCTGCGGCGGAGGATGAAGCCGCGCCGGCCCCCGCCCCTGCCGGCGAGCCGGGCGCCCACCGGGAGGCCTACCAGACCCTTCTCGACTGGGCGAGCTTTGATGCCTGGCTGGCCCGCATCGAGGCCGCGCCTCTCACCGCGTTTGATACCGAAACCACTGGCCTCGACCCCCTGGGCGCCACCCTGGTGGGGATGTCCTTTGCCACCGTGGCCGGCGAGGCCGCCTATCTGCCGCTCGCCCACGATTACCCGGATGCCCCGGCCCAGTTGCCGCTGGCCGAGGTGCTGGCGCGGCTGCGCCCCTGGCTGGAATCGGCTGCCCACCCCAAGCTGGGCCAGAACCTCAAGTACGACGCCCACATCCTGGCCAACCACGGCATCCGGCTGGCGGGCATTGTGGAAGACACCCTGCTTCAGTCTTACGTGCTGGAGAGCGACAAATCCCACGACATGGATTCCCTCGCCAGCCGTCATCTGGGGATCAAGACCCTCACCTACGCGGAAGTGTGCGGCAAGGGCGCCAAGCAGATCGGCTTTGGTCAGGTGGCCCTGGATGTGGCCACCCGCTACGCCGCCGAAGATGCCGACGTGACCCTGCGCCTGCACCAGCACCTGTCGGCCCGCCTCAACGCGCTGCCGGCCCTGGCCAGCCTGTACCGGGACGTGGAGCTGCCCACGGCCCGGGTGCTGTTCGGGATGGAGCGCACCGGCGTGCTGATCGACGATTTTCTGCTCGCCCAGCACTCCACCGAGCTGGGCCAGCGCCTGCACCAGCTGGAGCAGGAAGCCCACGCCCTGGCGGGCCAGCCCTTCAATCTGGGCTCCCCCAAGCAGCTCGGTGAGATCCTGTTCACCAAGCTGGGCCTGCCGGTGGTCAAAAAGACCGCCACCGGGCAGCCCTCGACCGATGAGGACGTGCTCACCCAGCTGGCCGAGGATTACCCGCTGCCCAAGCTGCTGCTGGAGCATCGCAGCCTGGCCAAGCTCAAGAACACCTACACCGACAAGCTGCCCCAGATGGTGAATCCGCGCACCGGGCGGGTGCACACCAGCTTCGCCCAGGCGGTGGCCGTAACCGGGCGCCTGTCCAGCTCCGAGCCCAATCTGCAGAACATCCCCATCCGCACCCCGGAAGGGCGACGCATCCGGGCGGCCTTCATCGCCCCCAAGGGCTGCTCCATCGTGTCGGCGGACTATTCCCAGATCGAGCTGCGCATCATGGCCCATTTGTCGGAAGACGCGGGCCTGCTGGGCGCCTTCGCCCGGGGCGAGGATGTGCACCGGGCCACCGCCGCCGAAATCTTCGGGATCACGCCCCTGGAAGTGAGCGGCGAACAGCGCCGCTACGCCAAGGTGATCAACTTCGGCCTGATCTACGGGATGAGCGCCCACGGGCTGGCCAAAAACCTGGGCATCGACCGGGCGGCCGCCGCCAGCTACATCGACCGCTACTTTGCCCGCTACCCCGGCGTGGCCGCCTACATGGAGCGCACCCGGGAAGCGGCACGCAGCCAGGGCTATGTGGAAACCGTGTTTGGTCGCCGCCTGTATCTGCCGGACATCCGCGCCCAGCAGGTGGGCCGGCGCCAGGGGGCCGAGCGGGCCGCGATCAACGCGCCCATGCAGGGCACCGCCGCCGACCTCATCAAGAAGGCCATGATTGCGGTGGATGCGTGGCTCACCGCCCAGCAGCTTGAGAGCCGCCTGATCCTCCAGGTGCACGATGAACTGGTGCTCGAAGTGCCCGAGGCCGAGCTGGCCCTGATCCGCACCGAACTGCCACGCCTGATGGCCGGTGTGGCGCAACTTTCCGTGCCTCTGCTTGCCGAAGTCGGCGTGGGTGCCAACTGGGATGAAGCCCACTGAAACCGCCCGTGCGCCCTGCTGATCCACCCGCCCGAACCGTGATTGTGTTGCCCCAAAAGTCTGAAAAATCGCTTGTCTGCCTCCCCTTGATCTGGGCCCTGCTCGCCAGCCAGGTGCTGGCGGGCTGTTCCCTGTTCGAGACCCGTCCCAAAAAGGACGTGACCTACCGCCACGAGCGTTTCGCCCCCGATTCGCCCTATGAAATGTCGTTTGAAGTGGCGCCCGCCAAGGTGTGCGACGCGGGCCGCCGGGCCCTGCTCAGCCAGGGTTACGTGATCGACGAGCACAAGACCGAGAGCGTGCGCGCCACCAAGTTCTTCCAGCCCGAACGCACGGCCCAGGTGCAGATCACCTTCAGCCTCTCCTGCCTCAAGGAAGGGGAGGAGGGCGCCCAGGTGTTTGCCAATGCCCGGGAGGCTCGCAGCGAGCTGAAGGCTAGCTCCTCCAGCGCCGGGGTGAGCGTGGCCGGGGTGGGCTCGGTGAATCTGCCCCTGGGGGCCAGCGGCGAAACCCTGGTCAAGGTGGGCGAAGAAACCATTGCCGATGCCGATTTTTACGGGCGCTTCTTTGCCCTGTTGCAGACCTATGTGCGCTGAGCGCCCGGTCTGCCCGGGGGCCTGCCCTTTTTTTGCGGAGTCCTGATGTCTGCCCTGCGTACCCTTGCATTGATGGCCGCCTGCGTGGCGCCCCTGGCCCAGGCGGCAGCCCCCGCCGATCCGGCGGAGTTCCCCGCGTGTCTGGCGGGGCTCAAGGCCGCTGCCCAGGCCAAGGGGGTGAGCAGCGCCACCTACGAGCGCCTCACCGCCAGCCTGGCACCCGACCTGAAGGTGCTGGAACTGCTCGATTTCCAGCCCGAGTTCAAAACCCCCATCTGGGATTACATGGCCTCCCTGGTGGATGAAGACCGGATCGCCGACGCCCAGGCCCGGCTGGCCCAGTGGCAGGACGTGCTCCAGGCCGTCCAGACCCGTTTTCGGGTGGAGCCCGCCTTCGTGGTGGCGGTATGGGGGGTGGAGAGCAACTTTGGGCGCAACTTTGGCCAGCGCCCGCTGCTGACTTCCTTGTCCACCTTGTCGTGCTACGGTCGGCGGCAGGCGTATTTCCGGGGCGAGTTTTTCGATACCCTCAAAATCATCCAGTCGGGCGATGTGGCCGAAGCACAGCTGGTGGGCTCTTGGGCCGGGGCCTTTGGCCACACCCAGTTCATGCCCTCCACCTTCCTGCGCCTGGCGGTGGATTTTGACGGCGACGGGCGGCGCGACCTGGTGGGCAGCGTGCCCGATGCGCTGGGTTCCACCGCCAACTTCCTGACCAAGGCCGGCTGGCGCGAAGGGGAGCCCTGGGGCTTCGAGATCCGCCTGCCCGCAGGTTTTGATGCCAGTCTGGCCGGGCGGCGCAACAAGCAGGCCCTGGCCTTCTGGCGTGCCCGGGGGCTGGTGAAGGTGGATGGCAGCCCGCTGCCCGCCCTGGAGGCCCAGGCCGGGGTGCTGCTGCCGGCGGGCCCCAACGGGCCGGCCTTTTTGGTATTCCGCAACTTCGACGCGATTTTTAGTTACAACGCCGCCGAGAGCTACGCCCTGGCCATTGCCCATCTGGCCGACCGCATCCAGGGGGGCGCCGCATTCGTCACCCCCTGGCCCACCGATGATGCGGGCCTCTCCCGGGCCGAGCGCAAGGTCTTGCAGACCCTGCTCATTGCCCGGGGCTACGAAATCGGCACCCCGGACGGCATTCTGGGCGATGCGAGTCGGGCCGCCATCAAGGCCGAACAACAACGCCTGGGCTATCCGGTGGATGGTCGGGCCGGACAAAAACTTCTTTCCG
The DNA here is from genome assembly GCA_021286885.1 of Rhodocyclales bacterium. Classification (GTDB taxonomy): domain Bacteria; phylum Pseudomonadota; class Gammaproteobacteria; order Burkholderiales; family Rhodocyclaceae; genus Zoogloea. The sequence goes on along the minus strand of JAJTBM010000043.1, from coordinate 8,517 downwards.
CACTGCGCGCCGCGCAGCCCAACACCCAGTAAGCCATGAGCCACAAACCCGAAGCCTCGCCCCTGGGCAAGAGTGTTGAATACGCCGAACATTACGCCCCCGAACTGCTGTTCCCCATCCCGCGCCAGCTCAAGCGCGACGAAATCGGGGTGCAGGATGCTGCGCTGCCCTTCGTGGGGGAAGACCTGTGGAACGCCTACGAACTTTCCTGGCTGGACCCGAAGGGCAAGCCGGTGGTGGCGTTGGCGAGTTTCCGGGTGCCGGCGGAGTCGCCCAACCTGATCGAATCCAAGTCTTTCAAGCTCTACCTCAACTCCTTCAACCAGACGCCCATGGTCAGCGTGGCCGAGGTGGGCAAGACCCTGGCCCAGGATCTGAGTGCGGCAGCCGGGGCGCCGGTCAGTGTCCAGATCGAGCCCCTCTGTACCCGCCCGGAGCGGCCCATGGGCTACCCGGAGGGCGTGCTGCTCGATACCCTGGACATCGCAGTGGACCGCTACACCCCGGCCCCGGAACTGCTGCGGGCCGATCACGAGCGGGGGCCGGTGGGTGAAACCCTGTATTCCCACCTGCTCAAGTCCAACTGTCTGGTCACAGGCCAGCCGGATTGGGCGATGGTGGTGGTGCGCTACTTTGGCGCCCCCATCGACCGGGAGGCGCTGCTGCGCTACATCATCTCCTTCCGGCGCCACAACGAGTTCCATGAGCAGTGCGTGGAGCGCATTTTCTGCGACATCCTCAAGCACTGCCGGCCCGAATCCCTCTCGGTGTGGGCACGCTACACCCGACGCGGCGGGCTGGACATCAACCCCTACCGCCGCACTCCCGGCATGCTTGCTCTGCCGCCTCTGGCCGAGGTGCGCCAATGAGCGGCCTTGGGCATACCCCCGATCTGCTGCGCCCGGATGTGGCCTTGGATGGGTTCAATACCCTGCGTCTCCCTGCACGGGCTGCCTGGTTTGCCCGGGTCGAAGACGTGGACGGGCTGCGCGCCGTGCTCGACGATCCCCGGGTGGCCGGGCTGCCCCGCTTTGTGCTGGGCGGGGGCTCCAATCTGGTGCTGAACGGGGATTTCCCCGGGCTGGTGCTGCAGGTGGCGTTTCATGGCCGGAGCAAGATCTTCGAAGACGAAGAAGCCCACTACGTGAAGGCCGGCGGTGGCGAGAACTGGCACGATTTCGTGCGCTGGACCCTGGAGCAGGGCTGGGGCGGGCTGGAAAACCTGTCGCTGGTGCCCGGCACCGTGGGCGCCGCGCCGGTCCAGAACATCGGCGCCTATGGCCTGGAAATGGCCGAGTTCTTCTACAGCCTGCGGGCCTACGACCTCGAAACCGGCAAGACGGTGGGCTTTGACAAGGCTGACTGCCACTTTGGCTACCGTGACAGCTTCTTCAAGCAGGCGGGGGCCGGGCGCTACCTGATTGCCGGCGTCACCTTCCGGCTACCCAAGCGCTGGGTGCCGCGCACCGGTTATGCCGATGTGGCCCGGGCCCTGGCCGAGGCCGGCATCGCGCAGCCGACGCCGCTCCAGATCTCGGATGCGGTGATCCGGGTGCGCCAGGCCAAGCTGCCCGATCCGGCGGTGCTGCCCAATGCCGGCAGCTTCTTCAAGAATCCGGTGGTGAGCGCCGAACACCACGCCCGTCTGCTGGCGGACTACCCCGCCATGCCCAGCTACCCCCAGCCCGATGGGCAGGTGAAGCTGGCTGCCGGCTGGCTCATTGAGCAGGCTGGCTGGAAGGGGCGCGTCCTGGGCCCGGTGGGCTGCTACGCCCGGCAGGCCCTGGTGGTGGTGAACCACGGTGGGGCAAGCGGCGCCCATGTGGCCGCCCTGCGGGCCGCCGTCTGCGCCGAGGTGCTCAACACCTTTGGGGTGGAACTGGAGCAGGAACCCGTGACTTTAGGTATGCTTTCGCCCCTGTCATAAGCATTCGTCGGGTGCCCCTCAAGCTTGCTGCATCCCTGCCGAAAAACGGGTGATGTGTCCCAACCCGAGGAGCCCCCATGAATGCCGAAGAAAGACGCGGTACCCGCGCCCATACCCCCGACCTGGACTGGAGCCAGGTGCGTGAAACCGTGCTGATGCTTGAGCTGGCCGTGGGTCAGATCGAAGCCGCCATGAAAGAGGGCAACAGCTCGGTGGATGTACTGACCGACTCCTTTGCCTCCATGGCCGGGTACATGCGCCTGATGCACTCCGCCCTGGAACTGTTGCCCGACAACATGCCTGTCACCGCCGAGCTCAAGCACACATTGATCGCCCATGCGAGCGAGGTGGCGACGCGGGTGCAGAATTCCATCATTGCCTTCCAGTTCTACGACAAGCTCTGCCAGCGTCTCGCCCACGTGTCCAACAGCCTTGAGGCCTTGGGGGGCCTCGTGACCGACCAGCGCAAGCTCTTCAATCCCATCGAATGGGTGAGCCTGCAGGAAAAGATCCGCGCCAAATACTCGACCCAGGAAGAGATAGCCATGTTCCGGGCGGTGATGGAGGGGGTTCCGGTCAAGGATGCGCTTGAACACTACAAGGCCGAGATGAAGGACAAGGGCAGCGACGTGGAGTTGTTTTAACCCTTCAGCCATTCATCCTTTGCAGCAATGCCCGTCATCCACTTCTCCGAACCTGCGCCCCTGCCCGTTGAAGACCGTCCTGCCGCCAGCCGCGCCATCGGCCCTGCGCCCCTGCGTACCACCTATGAGCGCTACAACGCCGACAACGGCGCGCTCTCGATGGGCGATTGGGAGTGCGAGCCGGGCGCCTGGCGGATCGCCTTTCACAAACAGCGCCACGAATTCTTCCAGGTGGTGAAAGGGCGCCTGCGCATCATGGACGGGGCCGGCAACACCTGGGAGTTTGGCCCGGGCGATGCGGGCGTGATCCCTGCGGGTTTCATCGGCACCTTTCAGGTGCTGGAGCGGGTCAGCAAGCGGTATGTGATGATCGATGTACCCCAGCTGGGTGAGGGGGGCGACCGGGGCTGAACCCGGTACGACCTTCAGGCTTCAGGTGCCCTGGCCCGGCAGGCTGTCCAGCCATTCCGCCAGGGCCTGGGTGGTCTGGGGCCAGGTGGGTTCCAGCATCAGCATGTGCCCGGCTCCATCGATCACCACCTGTCGGGCATTCCACGGCAGGGTGGTGAAGAACAGCATGGAGGGCGGGAATACCTTGTCCTCCCGACCGCCCAGCACCAGCACCGGCAGGCGCGGTTTGTGGCCGGCCCGGCGCAGGGCCAGGGTGGCCAGCTCGGCCACCGCTTGGGCCGATTCGGGCTGGATCATGGGCAGGCAGTCGGCCACCGTGTTGCGTGGGGTGCCAGGCCCAAAATACACCCGGGCCATCACGTCCAGGGTGTGTTCGTCCGGGGTGCCCGCCGTTACCTTGGGCAGTTCAGCAAAAAAATCCGGTTCTTCCAGCGCCAACCGCCCGGCAGAGCCCCCCGTGCCTGTGGGGGGCACCGGCGCGAGCAGCGCCAGCCCGGCCGCTTGGCCGGTTTCCAGATAGCGCTGGGCTACCGTGCAGCCCATGGAGTGGGCGATCAGTACGGGCGGGCGCGGCAGGTCTGCCACCGCAGCGGCCAGATCGGCCACGTAATCATCCAACCCAAAATCATCCAGATGGTCTCGGCCCGGGCTGGCGCCGTGGCCCGAAAAGTCGAGCGCATGGCAGTCGAAACCCAGCTGCTGGAAATGGGGAATGAAGTGCTGCTGCCAGCCCAGCGCGTGGGTGTAGGCGCCGTGGACAAACAGCAAGGGCGTGGCCCGGGTGGGGGCCTGGGCCGGAAAGTGATGAACAATGGCGGGCATGGGGGCGGAAACCTGAAGGGCGTGGGCAGAAAGCCTGAAAGCATAAATCAGGAGTCCTGCCCGCGCATGAAAGTTCCGCGTCCGTCAGCCCGGCGCGCTTACAGGTAGTCGGGCGTCCAGTCGGTGGGGGCCTTGAAGGAGTCCCGCAGCAGGTAGCTCATGGGCAGATCCAGGTTGGTGCCCTTGGGCGGGATGGGGCTCTGGAACCAGCGCTGATAAATGCCGTAGATCTCGCCCTGCTGGATCAGGCGGCGGATTTCCCCGTCCACCACTTTCTTGAAACCCGGGTCGTCCTTGCGCAGCATCAGGGCCAGGGGCTCGATGCTGATCTTCTCGCCGGTGATTCGGTAGTTGGCCGGCTGGGCGCTGCCGGCCCGCAGGGTGTAGAGCAGCACGTCATCCATCACAAAGGCCTGGGCTTGGTTGCTTTCCACTTGGGCAAAGGCTTCCCGGTCGGATTGGCCCAGGTTCAGGCGCGCATTGAGGGCCCGTTCCCGGCTGTAGTCGGTGAACAACTGCTCGCTGGAGGTGCCCCGGGTGGTGACCACGGTGCGGTTGCGCAGGTCGCGGATGGACTGAATGTCGCTATCGCTGCGCACCAGCAGCCGGGTGTGGGCGATGAAGGTGGGAATGGCAAAGGACACCAGCTGGCGGCGCTCCTTGTTGCTGGTGGTGACGCCGCATTCCAGATCCACCCGGCCACTTTGCACGGCGGCGATCCGGTTGCTGGAATTGACCGGCACCCATTCCACGTTCAGGTTGCGCGGTGCACCGGGCTGCTTGCGCAGGGCATCCACCACCTTCAGACACAGGTCGATGGAGTAGCCGATGGGCTTGCCCTGGGCATCCAGATACGAAAACGGCGCCGAACCTTCCCGGTAGCCCAGCCGGACGGTGCCGGTCTGGCTGATCCGTTCAAGGGTGGAGGCGGGGGGCGTTTGGGCGTGCAGGCTGGGCGCGGCGAGCAGACAGGCGCCAGCCAGGCCCAGGGGCAGGCGGAAGGACTTGAGTTGCATGGGTTCTCCGGGGGCCGAGGGGCGGCCTGGTTGAGTGTTTCCAAGGGGAGGGGCGTGCCGCCGGCGGGCTTCTGGTGGCCCTGGAGTGCGGCACGGCCAGCGTTTCGCTGGCAGATGGCCCGGTGGTCCGGGCTCAGTAATCAGGCACCCAGTCGCTGGGGGCCTTGAAGGAGTCGCGCAGCAGGTAGCTCATGGGCAGTTCCAGATTGAGCCCCTTGGGCGGAATGGGGGTCTGGAACCAGCGTTGATACAGGGCGTAGATCTCGCCTTGCTGGATCAGGCGGCGGATTTCTCCATCCACCACTTTCTTGAAGCCGGGGTCGTCCTTGCGCAGCATCAGGGCCAGGGGCTCGATGCTCAGTTTTTCGCCGGTGATCCGGTAGTTGGCGGGCTGGCTGCTGGTGGCGCGCAGGGTGTAGAGCAGCACATCGTCCATCACGAAGGCCTGGGCCTGGTTGCTTTCCACTTGGCCAAAGGATTCCTTGTGATCCTGGCCCAGGATCAGCTTGGCATTGAGGGCCCGTTCCCGATTGTTCTCGTTGAACAGCTTTTCGCTGGAGCTGCCCCGGGTGGTCACCACGTTCTTGTTGCGCAGGTCGCGTACGGATTGGATATCGCTGTCGCTGCGCACCAGCAGCCGGGTGTGGGCGATGAAGGTGGGAATCGCGAAGGCCACTTGCTGGCGGCGTTCCTTGTTGTTGGTGGTGGAGCCGCATTCCAGATCCACCCGACCGCCCTGGACGGCGGCGATCCGGTTGCTGGAGCTGACGGGCACCCACTCCACGCTCAGGTTGCGCGGCATGCCGGGCTGCTTGCGCAGCGCATCCACCACTTTCAGGCACAAGTCGATGGAGTAGCCGATGGGTTTGCCCTGGCTGTCCAGATACGAAAAGGGCGCCGAGCTTTCCCGGTAGCCCAGGTGGATGGTGCCGCTCTGGCTGATGTGCTCCAGGGTGCCGGCGGGCAGATCCTGGGCGTGGGCGGGGGAAACACTCAACAGGCCGGCCAACAGGCTGGTAAAGACGGCAGACTTCAACTTCATCTCCTGAAACACATCGGGTAGTTGCAGGCCTTTAAGGCAGCTTCCATGCCATTGCGTTTGAGAGAGATTTTGTAATGTTACAGAGCGAATTTTTATTTAATTTCAGTTTCTTAGTGTTTTTGCATCATTGAATGCCAATGGGCCCTGTCCGGAAAACCAGACAGGGCCCATCTTTAACATCCGGGTTTCCGGACGGGCTAGGGCTGGAGCGTCCCCAGGGGCCCCCGGGCCTGGCGGGGGGCAGGTTGACGCAGGCCCAGGCCCAGCCACAGCACCAGCAGCACAAACACCGTGAGGCGCGGGATGTCGAGCACGCTATCCACCATCCCCACCGTCATCAGCCCGCCCAGGGACGCGAGCACGAAGGGCGCGTACGGATGCGCCCGGTTCTCGGCCAGCAGCAGGTGGCGCAGGGCACCCAGCAGGGCCAGGGACATCACCACCAGCCCGAGCAGCCCCTGTTCCACGTACAGATGCACCAGCATGTTCTTGGCGTGCCAGGGCATGTGGTCATGGTCGGAGCTGAAGAACCAGAAGTCGATCCCGCGCTGGAAGCCGCCGTTATCCACCAGCGGGCGCAGGTCTTCGCCCAGGATCTCGATGTCGTCCACATCGACTTCGACCGCCTTGTCGACCCCGATGGAGAACACCGCCGGGCGCGCTGGCCAGCCTGCGCCGCCCAGGTTGCCCACGCCGCTCTTGCCCTCGAACTGCTGCCAGCCTTCGGCGGGTTTCAGGTCGATGGTGTGGTGGGCACAGTCTTCGGCGTAGAGCAGATTCTTGCGGCACAGGGTCAGCATCACCGGCGCGGGTTTGCTGCTGCGCAGCCTGAGCCGGTAATGGAAGCTGCCGCTTGCGTCGATGGGCACCCGCTGGCTCAGCCGGATCATTTCGCCAAAGCCCCGCGCATAGTGGCTGCCGCCCACCTGCATGTAGTGGTTGCCCTCTTCTTCCAGCAGGCGCAGGGAGCCGGGCACGCCCTCATCGGGCAGGGCCCAGAAGAAGGCTGCCGGGTATTTGCCCAGGCCCAGGCCCACCAGGTTCTGGGTGTCATCCCGCACCAGGTCGATGCTGCGTTGGTAGTGCTCCAGGCGGCCCTGGCCGTCGGTGTTGGCCTGGGAGAGGCGGCTGCTCATGTAATAGCTGCCCAGGGTGCTCATCAGCATCCCGCCAATCGCCAGCATCGTTACCAGCGTGTACAGATCCTTGCGCCGGGGCTGCCACAGGGGCGCTGACGAAAGCGTCTGCACCCCCACGCTGGCCACCACCAAAGCCATTGCCGGGATGGCCAGGGGCGCGTTTTCGGGCTTGCCCCAGTAAATGCACACCAGCACCATGTTGATGGCGGCCCAGCCCAGCAGCGCGATCACCAGCCCCGGCGTGGGGTGACGGCGGTCTTCGATGCGGGGCAGAATCATGGCCGCGCCCAGCAGCCAGCCGATCCCGTAAATGATGTAGATGCCCTTGGGCAGGTAGAGCATGGCCGGCAGGCTCACCGCCAGGGCCAGCAGCACGCCGCCCACCACCCCGCCTACCAATTGGCGGCCCGGGGCGCCGTGCAGCATCCCGCCCGCCGGATAGGCCAGCATCACCAGCCCGGCAAACGCCGCCAGGCCCCGGTAGCCGCCGCTGCGCTGGGCCAGGAAGCAGCCGCCCAGCATCACCACACTCAGCAGCAACAAGGCCAGGGTGTTGCGCGGCGTGAGGGGGGCACTGCCGACCGCCTGGGCCTCGGCAATGCGTTGGCCCTGCCAGGGGCGCCAGCTGCGCAGCAGCATGGAGAGGGCGATCAGTACCGCCATGACGCCCAGGCACAGGTACATGATGCGCGAGAAGGTGGTGAACAGCGCATAGCCCCCCAGACACACCGCGACAAACGCAAAGGTTCGGGCGAGGGGGTGGCGGGCCTGCTGCAGACAGGCCAGCCCAAACGGAAAGCTGAGGGCCAGCCAGGCATCCAGCGCCGCACCGCCCACATGCATCTCCCAGAACAGGGCCGAACTCCGGTAGTCGGACGAGAAGTTGAGCAGCCCCGGAAAGGCCATGCGCTCCCATAGGGCCGCCACCGAGGCGCTGAACAGCCCCAGGGTCATCCCCAGCACGAAGCGCCCGAGGGCTACTTCACCCCAGCGCCGAATGGCCATATGCAGGAAGGGAATCAGGGCCAGCCCAAAAATATAGCCCTTGGCCACCCGCACCGCGTTGAGGGGGGTGCCATAGCCCATCAGCAGCGATCCATCGCCCTCTTGCCAGGCCTGGAAGCCGATCATGCCGGAGATCGTCACGCTCGTGAGCAGCAGCCCGAACAGGGCCAGGCTCATCAGGCGCAGCTTGATGGGGGCTTTCTCACCCGTGCCGTGGGGGGGCGCCAATGCCTCCCGCAGACCCAGGCCCAGCAGCACGCTGAGCACCACTGCATCGCTCTCGGTGAAGTGGATGTGTCCGCTCCAGGGCGCCAGATCCACAAACGGCCAGATGGCCGGCACGAGCGCCAGCCAGGCCGTGGGGTAGAGCAGGCAGATCAGGCTTCCCAGCCCCACCAGGGCGCCGGCCATCCAGAGGTTGAGGGGATACAGCCAAAACCAGGCCACCAGCCCGCACAAGGCGGCGGTGGCGATCAGCGCGCCATAAACCCGGCGACCCACGGGGCGGTGG
>JAJTBM010000551.1 GCA_021286885.1 Rhodocyclales bacterium | reverse complement strand
ACCCCGCCCGATGATCCCGTGCTGGCCGCACGCATCGAGCACATCAAGAAGGGCGGCCGCAGCCCCTTTATGGAGTATCAACTGCCCCGGGCAGTGATCAACATGAAGCAGGGCGCCGGGCGCCTGATCCGTACCGAGCGGGACAAGGGGGTGCTGTGCATCTGCGACCCCCGCATGCTCAGCAAGCCTTACGGAAAGCGGATCTGGCAGAGTTTGCCGCCCATGCGCCGATCCAAGCTGGAAAGTGAAGTGGTGGATTTTCTCGAGAAGCTGCCGCCGCCGGCGCGCCAGCGCTGAACCCAGCCCTGGTTCCAGTTGTTAACCCAGGGGCGGGGGGCCAGATCGGCCTTTTGTTGCCCGGGCAAAGAAGGGCCGATCCGGCGCAGGAGCCCCGCTCCGATCAGACTGAGGATCAGGGCTGCAAGGGCCTCATGCTGGGCCCCCTGGGCGAGCCAGACGCCAGCCCCCAGGCCAGCTACCAACAGAATCCGGGAAATCAGACGGTCCATCATCGAAGCCTCCGTTACGTTATTGACCGGGGTACTGCCTGGCTGGGCAGATGACCGGGACTGGTTCAGAATTGTGTGTGCTGATGACTGTAAGTATATACAGTAAACTTACAGTAGCAACCCTGTACAAAACTGTATAAGCCCTGGATGCCATCCCCGGTGGGAACGCGGTGGGCTTAAACTGCGCTCATGAATATGCAAAAAAAGTCACACTGTATCGTTGCGATACGTCCTATCGATGATATCGTCATTCCTGCTGATTTGGATGGAAAAAACGGAGAAAATCGCGCAGACCCCATCCGTCTGCAGCTGGAGGCCACCAATGATGCAGATGCCATGCGCTGTTTTTTGGCCGAATATGACCGCTCGCCTGGCACGGCGCGGATCTACCAGCGGGAATGCGAACGCCTGCTGCTGTGGTCGCTGATCGAACGCGGCAAGCCTCTCTCTAGCCTCAATCGCCAGGATTTCGAGGCCTACATCACCTTTTTGGCCGACCCCCAGCCCGCCGAGCGCTGGTGTGGCCCCAAGGCCGACCGGCGTAGCGAGCGCTGGAAACCGTTCGTCGGCCCGCTCAAGGAAAGTGCGGTGCTGACCACCCTGGCCGCCATCAACTCCCTCATGAGTTATCTAGTGGATGGGGGCTATCTGATGGGCAATCCCCTGGGCCTGATTCGTCAGCGTCGGCGCAAGCTGTCCACCGAAACCGGCCCAACTCGGGCAGTGAGCCAGACCGACGAGATGGACAAGGTCGAGCGCTTTCTGGATGCCCAGATGTGGGATGCCGTGACCGCCACCATCGAGGCCATGCCCCGGGGCTCCGAGCGGGAGCAGGACGAATACGAGCGGGCCCGCTTCATCGTGGCCATGCTCTACATGCTGGCCCCCCGGGCCGGGGAACTGGAAAGCCACCGGATGAACAGCTTCCGCGAGGAGCGGGGGTTGTGGTGGTGGCATGTGGTGGGCAAGGGCGGCAAGAAGGCCAAGGTGCCCGTGGCCGAAGACATGCTGCAGGCTCTGGTGCGCTACCGCAAACATCGGCGCATGAGCGCGGTCCCTCGGCGCGACGATACCAGCCCGCTCCTGGTGTCCTTGAAAGACGGCAGCCCCATCACTGCCCGCCGGCTCAACCAGATCCTCAAAAAGATTTTCTGGGCCGCAGCCGAACTGCTGCCCCCTGAGGCCGAGCACAAGAAAGAAAAGCTGCGCGCCGCCTCCGCCCACTGGGGCCGCCATACGGGCATCACCGCCAAACTGGATGCGGGGATGGATCAGCGCTACGTGCAAAAGGATGCCCGCCACACCGACGCCCGCACCACCCAGCGCTACATCCACGAAGAAGAAGAGCGCTGGCACGACCAGGCCCAGAGGCAGCGCCTGCCTTGGGTGGGGGACGGGCGAGAGGAGGATGTTGTGCCCGAATGAACGCGACAGGCAGTTGCCAGCGCTGGCGGAGGCATCTAACCGCT
>JAJTBM010000550.1 GCA_021286885.1 Rhodocyclales bacterium | reverse complement strand
GTTTCGGCGGGGGTCGCCTGGATCAGCACAATCTCGGGGCAGGTGCGCCCGGTGATCATCTGGCCCGAAGCGTCGGCCACCATCCACATCCGGTCATGGGCCAAGCCCAGCAGGCTGACCGGGGAGGCCTGCACCCGGGCACCGCCCATGGATTTGACCGGGTAACGGTAGAGGGCGGCCAGTTGAACCTGGGTCATGGCAAGTCTCATGGGTATTCAGAAAGAGGAAAGGGTAGGCGGTTTCAAGTCTGAAGGGCAACACCCTTGCGCTCACCTTTGCTGCCTACTACGGCTGGACACACCGTTCAGGCAATCCTGTTGCCAGCACCGACCTTGGCTAAGGTGCCAAAAATCTTGCTAAACAGCGTCAAAACACCCGCCCGCCATAAAGGCCGAACAACCTTCCGTAAAGAAAGGTTATTGACCGACAATGCATGCGGTTGTAACATGAGATGCGTTCTCATTTGCATGTACATCCTGCATCGCACAATCCTGCAGCCCCAGGATGTCCTGCAAGCCGCAAGCCAGCCACGCCTCGTGGGCCAGCCAGCCAGCGCCAACAGAACCCTCGCCCTGCCTCCCGGATGGAGGCAGCATTGTGTTCACGGACTGGAGCCCCTGATGCGTCGCCTCGCCCGCCTTGCCTGTACCCTGCTTGCCCTCACCCTGGCCGCCTGTGGGGGCGGAGGAGGCGGCGGAAGCACCAGTAGCTCCGGCAGTGGCGCTGGGGATAGCACCAGCAGCCTCTCGGCTGCGGCCCAGATCGGGGAAAAGCTGTTCAAAGATACGGCCCTCTCGGCCAGCGGCACCATGTCCTGTGCCACTTGCCACGCCGCCGACAACCACTATGCCGCCCCCGACACCCGCTCGGTGCCCCTGGGCGCAGTGGCGGGCCATGAGGCCGGGCGCCAGGCCCCGTCCCTCAAATACCTGAAGTACAACACCAGCTTCTTCTTTGCCACCGATGGCACCCCCACCGGCGGCTTCACTTGGGACGGGCGCGCTACCAGTTTGGCCGATCAGGCCGGCGGCCCCCTGCTCAACCCGAATGAAATGGCCAATACCAGCGCCGAAGATGTGGTGCAGAAGCTGAAGAACTCCAGCAACGCCACCGCCTTCAAGGCCGTATTTGGCGCCGACATCTTCGACCGCCCGGCGGACGCCTTTGCCCGGCTCACCTACGCGCTTCAGCAATATCAGCTGGAAGACCCGGATTTTGCTCCCTTCACCAGCAAGTTCGACCTGTGGCTGGCGGGCAAGGCTAGCTTTACCGAGCAAGAGCTGCGCGGCTACGCCCTGTTCAACAACTCGACCAAGGGCAACTGCGCTGCCTGCCATGTGAGCACCAGCACCGTGAGCGGCCGCCCGCCCCTGTTTACCGACTACACCTACGACGTGCTCGGGGTGCCGCGCAACACCGAAATTGTCGGCAATGCCGATAGCAGCTACTACGACCTGGGCCTGTGCGGCCCGGTGCGCACCGACCAGACGAGCCGCATCGATCTGTGCGGCGCCTTCAAGGTGCCCACCCTGCGCAATGTGGCCAAAACAGCCCCGTACTTCCACAACGGCGCCATCAAGACCCTGACCGATGCAGTGCGCTTCTACGTGCGCCGGGACACCAACCCTGAAGAGTGGTACCCCACCGACGGCAATGGCGTGGTGCAGAAGTTCAACGATCTGCCGAGCCAGTATCACAAGAACGTGAACACCACCGAAGTGCCCTACAACCGCAAGAAGGGGGACACCCCCGCCCTCACCGAGAGCGAGATTGCCGATGTGGTGGCCTTCCTGAACACCCTGACCGACGGCTTCAATCAGTAAGCCGGCCTGCGCCCCCATCCTGACCCGATTCGAACCCGCATTGCCCCGGAGGCTTCCATGAAACTGACCCCGATCTGCGTGGCCCTGGCCACCGCCCTTGCTGCCGGTGGCGCCCAAGCTGCCACCAAGACCGAACAGGCCCTGATGAAGCGCCTGGAGCAGCTCG
>JAJTBM010000549.1 GCA_021286885.1 Rhodocyclales bacterium | reverse complement strand
TTACCGGTACTTCCATCGGTAAGGGCTTCCAGGGCGGCATCAAGCGCCACAACTTCAGTTCCAACCGTGCATCCCACGGTAACTCCATCTCCCACAATGCCCCGGGTTCCATCGGTATGGCTCAGGATCCCGGTCGGGTCTTTCCTGGTAAGCGCATGGCCGGCCACCTGGGTGATGTCGCCTGCACCCAGCAAGGTCTGACCATCGTTCGCGTTGATGCCGATCGTCAGCTGCTGCTGGTGAAAGGTGCTGTGCCGGGTGCCAAGGGTAGCGACGTCGTCGTGCGTCCCTCGGTCAAGGCTTAAGGAGTCAGCATGGAACTGAAGGTAATTAACGAACAAGGTCAGGCGGCTGCTCCCCTGCAAGCCTCCGACGTGCTCTTCGGTCGCGATTACAACGAAGCGCTGATTCACCAGGTGGTGGTGGCCTATCAGGCCAACGCCCGTGCTGGTGACCGCAAGCAGAAGAATCGCTCCGAAGTGGCGCATACCACTCACAAACCCTGGAAGCAGAAGGGTACGGGTCGCGCTCGTGCCGGTATGTCCTCTTCCACCATCTGGCGTGGGGGCGGTCGTGCCTTCCCCAATACTCCCGAAGAAAACTTCGGCCAGAAGGTCAACAAGAAGATGTTCCGCGCCGGTGTGGCTTCCATCCTCTCCGAGCTGGTCCGTCAGGATCGCCTGGTGGTGGTGGATTCCCTGTCCATCGACGCGCCCAAGACCAAGCTCTTCGCCCAGAAGCTGAAGGGTATGGGTCTGGATGATCGCCTGCTGGTGATCACCGATCAACTGGATGAGAATCTGTATCTCTCCTCCCGCAACCTGCCCAACGTGCTGGTCCTGGAAGCCCAGGAAGCCGACCCGGTCTCCCTGGTCCGTTTCCCCCGCGTCCTGGTGACCAAGAACGCGGTGGCCAAATTTGAGGAGATGTGGGCATGAACCAGGAACGTCTGCTGCAGGTGCTGCTGGCACCGCAAATCTCCGAAAAGGCTACCTACGTTGCTGACAAGCACGAGCAGGTCGTCTTCCGTGTCGCCTCCGATGCCACCAAGCCCGAAATCAAGGCTGCCGTTGAGCTGCTGTTCAAGGTTCAGGTGGAGTCCGTGCAGGTGCTGAATGTCAAGGGCAAGGTCAAGCGTTTCCGCCAGACCACGGGTCGTCGCAAGGGCTGGAAGAAAGCCTTCGTGTGCCTGAAGCCCGGTCAGGAAATCAACTTTGTGGAAGGGGGGAACGCGTAATGGCCCTCGTCAAAGTCAAGCCTACCTCTCCCGGCCGCCGTGCCGTGGTCAAGGTGGTTGCCGAGAACCTGCATAAGGGCAAGCCCTTTGCCGGTCTGCTCGAAAAGCAAACCATCAAGGCAGGTCGTAACAACAATGGTCGCGTGACTGTCCGCCATCAGGGTGGTGGTCACAAGCAGCACTACCGTGTGATCGACTTCAAGCGCAACAAGGACGGCGTGCCGGCCAAGGTTGAGCGTATCGAATACGATCCCAACCGTTCTGCCCACATTGCCCTGCTGTGCTACGCCGATGGCGAGCGCCGTTACATCATCGCCACCAAGGGCATGGTCGTCGGTCAGCAGATCATGAGCGGCTCCGAAGCGCCGATCAAGCCGGGTAATGCCCTGCCGATCCGCAACATCCCCGTGGGTACCACCATCCACTGCGTCGAAATGCTGCCTGGCAAGGGGGCCCAGATGGCCCGTGCGGCCGGCACCTCCGTGCAGCTGCTGGCCCGCGAAGGCACCTACGCCCAGCTGCGCCTGCGTTCCGGTGAAATCCGCCGGGTGCACGTGGAATGCCGTGCCACCGTGGGTGAAGTCGGTAACGAGGAAAACAGCCTGCGCAAGATCGGTAAGGCCGGTGCCAATCGTTGGCGCGGCATCCGTCCCACCGTTCGCGGTGTGGCCATGAACCCTGTCGATCACCCCCACGGCGGTGGCGAAGGGCGTACTGGCGAAGGTCGTGTGCCTGTCAATCCTTGGGGTCAGCCTGCCA
>JAJTBM010000548.1 GCA_021286885.1 Rhodocyclales bacterium | reverse complement strand
GCATCCCCACCAACTACGCCGGCCGCGTCATCGTGCCCGACAACGGCAGCTTCGACAACGTGGTGCCCGGCTTCTATGCCGCCGGTGAGTGCGCCTGCGCCTCCGTGCACGGGGCCAACCGCCTGGGGACCAACTCCCTCCTGGATCTGCTGGTGTTCGGCAAGTCCGCAGGCGACTCCGCCGTGGAAGACCTCAAGAACGGCAAGGCCCATCGTGACCTGCCCGCCAATGCGGCCGACTACTCCCTGTCCCGCGTGGCTGCCATCGACAGCCGCAAGGGTGGCTCCAGCGTCGCGGAAGCCCGTCTGGCCATCCAGCGCACCATGCAGGATCACGCCGGTGTGTTCCGCTTCAACGACATGCTGAAGAAGGGCGCTGCCCAGATTCTCGAAGTCGAGAAGCAGGTCCTGAACCTGGAAATCAAGGACAAGTCCCAGGTCTGGAACACCGCCCGGATGGAAGCCCTGGAAACCGAGAACCTGATCGAAGTGGCCAAGGCCACCATGATCTCCGCCGAGGCCCGCAAGGAGTCCCGTGGCGCCCACGTGCGCGACGACGCGCCGGATACCCCGGAATTCCCCAATGGCCGCAACGACAAGGAATGGCTGAAGCACACCATCTGGCATCGTGACGGCAACAAGATCGAATACAAGCCGGTCAATCTCAACCCGCTCACGGTTGAGACGGTCGCCCTCAAGACCCGGTCGTACTAATTGGAGTCCAGCATGACGAAACGCACGGTTCAATTCAGCATTTACCGCTACGATCCGGACAAGGACGAGCGTCCCTACATGCAGGACATCTCCGTGGAACTGGATTCCACGGACCGCAAGCTGCTGGACGCCCTGACCAAGTTGAAGGCCCTGGATGACGGCATTTCCTATCGCCGCTCCTGCCGCGAAGGGGTCTGCGGTTCCGACGCCATGAACATCAACGGCAAGAACGGCCTGGCCTGTCTGACCGACATCGACAGCCTGAAGCAGCCCATCGTGCTGCGGCCCCTGCCTGGCCTGCCGGTGATCCGCGACCTGATCGTGGACATGACCCAGTTCTTCAAGCAGTACCACTCGATCAAGCCGTACCTGATCAACAACGATCCGGCCCCGGAGCGCGAGCGTCTCCAGTCTCCGGAAGATCGGGAAGAGCTGAACGGCCTGTACGAGTGCATCCTCTGCGCCTGCTGCTCCACCTCCTGTCCCTCCTTCTGGTGGAACCCGGACAAGTTCGTGGGCCCCGCCGGTCTGCTGGCTGCCTACCGCTTCCTGGCCGATACCCGTGACCAGGCCACCAACGAGCGGCTGGACAACCTGGAAGACCCGTACCGCCTGTTCCGTTGCCATACCATCATGAACTGTGTCGATGTCTGCCCCAAGGGTCTGAACCCCACCAAGGCGATCGGCAAGATCAAGGAAATGATGGTCAAGCGGGCGATCTGATGGAACGAGCAGCTTACGAGCGCCTGCGCTGGCGCAGTATCCGCCGGGGTCTGCTGGAGGTGGATATCGCCCTGACCCGCTTCCTGGACGAAGAGTTCGGGAAGCTGTCGGAAGCCGAGCAGCAGGCGTTCGCGGAGCTGGCCGATTATGAAGATCTGGAATTGTGGCATCTGATCAGTGGCCAGGCAGAGTGCGAAGATGCTCGCCTGGCCCCGATTGTCGCCATGTTGCGTAAGAGTTGAGTAAGGTAAGCGCTCTACCCTGAGCGTTTGCCTGCTTGATACTTTTGCTGATGTACCACTTTTTTGCAGTGCAATTCATCACCTGAACAGGGAAGACACTATGACGACCGAACGCAAGGCAACACTGAACATCGAAGGGCAAGGGCCTGTCGAGTTTCCGATCATGACCCCCACCCATGGCAACGACTGTATCGACATTCGTACCCTGGGCGGCAAAACCGGCTTGTTCACTTACGATTCCGGTTTTCTGTCTACTGCCAGCTGCAAGTCCAAGGTCACCTTCATCGACGGTGACAAGGGCGAGCTGCTGTACCGTGGCTACCCCATCGAGC
>JAJTBM010000547.1 GCA_021286885.1 Rhodocyclales bacterium | reverse complement strand
CTGCCAACAAGACTTAGCGCGCATCCCGGAACAACAAAAAGGGCCACGAAGGCCCTTTTTTGCTGAGCGTTAGCCGGGGCTCAGAGCTTGCCTGCCACCCAGTCCCTCACCCCGGCCAGGGCTGCGGGCAGTTGGGCGGGTTCGGTGCCACCGGCCTGGGCCATGTCGGGACGGCCGCCGCCCTTGCCGCCCACCTGCTGGGCAACGAAGTTCACCAGTTCGCCGGCCTTGACCTTGCCGGTCAGGTCGGCGGTGACGCCGGCAATCAGGCTCACCTTGCCGTCATTGACGCTGGCCAGCACGATGGCGGCGGATTTCAGCTTGTCCTTCAGCTTGTCCAGAGTCTCGCGCAGGGTGGGCACGTCGGCCCCTTCCAGGGTCGCGGCCAGCACTTTCGCGCCGCCCACTTCAGCTGCCTGAGCGGCCAGATCATCGCCCTGGCTGGCGGCCAGTTTGGACTTGAGGCGCGCCAGTTCCTTTTCCAGGGCGCGCACGTTGTCGAGGATCCCGGCCACCCGCTCGGCCACTTCGTCGGGCTGGGCCTTGAGCAGGGAGGAAATGCCCTGGACCCGGCGTTCCTGTTCCTGCACGTAGCGCAGGGCATTGGCGCCGGTGACGGCCTCCACCCGGCGCACCCCGGCGGCCACGCCGGATTCCGAGAGGATCTTGAACAGGCCGATGTCGCCGCTGCGGGCCACGTGGGTGCCGCCGCACAGTTCCTTGGAGGAGCCGATGGAGACCACCCGCACCTCGTCGCCGTACTTCTCGCCGAACAGCATCATGGCGCCGCTCTTCTGGGCCTCGTCGATGCCCATGACCCGGGAATCGGCGGCGGCATTGGCGAGGATTTCGGCATTGACCAGTTCCTCCACCTCGCGGATTTCCTCGGCGGTCATGGGGGCGTTGTGGGCGAAGTCGAAGCGGGTCTTGTCCGGATCCACCTGGGAGCCCTTCTGCTGCACGTGGTGCCCCAGGACTTCGCGCAGGGCCTTGTGCATCAGGTGGGTGACCGAATGGTTGCGGGCCGTGGCGCCCCGGGCGGCGGCATCGACCCGGGCGGTGACCGCGTCGCCGACGCTGAGCTTGCCGGTCTTCAGCACCCCGTGGTGACCGAACACGGCGGCCTGGATCTTCTGGGTGTCTTCCACGGCGAACAGGCCGCCGGCGCGGATTTCGCCCCGGTCGCCCACCTGGCCGCCGGATTCGGCATAGAAGGGGGTGTGGTCGAGGACGATCACCCCCAGGTCGCCTTCATGGAGCTCCTGGACCGGGGCTCCGTCCTTGTAAAGGGCCAGGATGCTGCCCTTGGCTTCCAGCTGTGCGTAGCCATGGAAGGTGGTCTCGGCGCCGCTGTATTCCAGATTGGCGGCCATCTTGAACTTGCCGGCGGCGCGGGCTTGTTCTTTCTGGCGGGCCATGGCGGCGTCAAAAGCGGCACCGTCGACGGTGACATTGCGCTCGCGGCAGATGTCGGCGGTCAGGTCGAGCGGGAAACCGTAGGTATCGTGGAGCTTGAAGGCGGTTTCGCCGTTGAAAACGGTGATGCCCTTGGCAGCCATCGCGGCGAGTTCGCCTTCGACGATTTCCATGCCGTTTTCGATGGTGGCGAAGAAGCGTTCTTCTTCCTGCTTCAGCGTCGCCACGACCTTGGCCTGGTTTTCCTTGAGTTCGGGATAGGCTTCGCCCATCTGCGCGACGAGATCGGGCACCATCTTGTGGAAGAAGGCAGCGCGGGCACCCAGCTTGTAGCCATGGCGAATGGCGCGGCGGATGATGCGGCGCAGCACATAGCCACGACCTTCGTTGCCGGGAATGATGCCGTCGGCGATGAGGAAGGAGCAGGCGCGGATGTGGTCGGCGAGCACCTTGAGCGACGGGCTGTTCATGTCGGCGTCGGAGGTTTCACGCGCGGCAGCGGCGATCAGCGCCTGGAAGAGGTCGATTTCGTAGTTGGCATGCACGCCTTGCAGCACGGCGGAGATGCGCTCCAGGCCCATGCCGGTGTCGACG
>JAJTBM010000546.1 GCA_021286885.1 Rhodocyclales bacterium | reverse complement strand
AGAACATGCGCGTCCTGAAGTGGATCGTTGATCGCGTGCGTGGCCGTGTGGCCGCCACCGAGAACGCCCTGGGCTGGATGCCCCAGTACGAAGACATCGACTGGACCGGCTCCGATGTGACCAAGGAAGAGTTCGACGCCCTGGTCAAGATCGACCCCGCCGCCTGGGCTTCCGAACTGGAAGGCCACAAGGAATGGTTCGACAAGATGGGCGAGCGCCTGCCCAAGGCCCTCGACCTGAAGCGCGAGCTGTTCTCCCTGAACCTGGGCAAGTAATCTTCCCAGTCAGGCGCAGCCTCACGCTGCACCCGTAGTACCCCAGAAAGCGCCGATACTCTCGGCGCTTTCTGCTTTTCTGGCCCACCTTTTTGAACGGCCCTTTTTACACGGCCGTTTTGTGCTGCGCTGTTGTACTACCTTGCGGGCCGCCTGGCCCACCTGGCCCACCTGGCCCACATCAAGGCACGCCCCGCCCGGGGCCTGTTATGGTGCCGCCCCATCCACCCGCCGGGGCCCATCATGCACACCGACTCCCCTCCGCCCGCCTTTCTGGTGCGCCAGCAGCAGCGCCAAACCCTGCGCCTGCTGTGTCAGATCGGTTTCTTTGTGCTGTTCTGCATCGCGCCGGTCTTCAACCTGCTGCGCTATGACCTGGAAGCCGGCCACGCCTGGCTGCTGGGCTTTGCCTGGCATGCGGGGCTGGATGCCTTCTCCCGGGGCGAAGCGGGTGCCCTGGAAACCGGGGTACGCATCGTGCTGCAAGTATTTTTGCCCATTCTGGGTGCCGGCCTGCTGCTGATTGGCGCCGCGTGGCGCTGGGGGCGGCTCTACTGCGGCTGGCTGTGCCCACACTTTTCAGCGGTGGAAACCCTCAACCAGCTGATGCGCCGGGCCACCGGCAAATACAGCCTGTGGGACGCCAAACCCGCCCCCGCCCGCCAGCCCAACGGCCAAACGGTGCGCTACGACGCCCGCTGGTGGCTGCTCACCGTCCCCCTCGCCGTGGCCTTTGCCTTGTGCTGGGCGGTGGTGCTACTCACCTACCTGCTGCCGCCCTTCGAGATTTATCACAACCTGTTCCACGCCAGCCTCACCCGCAATCAGCAAGTGTTCATCGGCGCTGGCACCCTGGTGTTGAGCCTGGAATTTCTGTTTGCCCGCCACCTGTTCTGCCGCTACGCCTGCGCCGTGGGCCTGTTCCAGAGCCTGGCCTGGATGGCCAACAAGGATGCCCTGGTGGTCGGCTTCACCCGCCCCCGGGCCGCCGACTGCGCCCAGTGCTACTCCGCCTGCGACCACGTTTGCCCCATGCGTCTCAAGCCCCGCAACATCAAGCAGCTGATGTTTGCCTGCACCCAATGCGGCCAGTGCATGCACGCCTGCGCCACCACCCAGACCCACAACCCCGCCGGCCCCCTGCTCCAGTGGGTCTCCGACGAAGCCGCCCGGCAGAACGAGGCAGGATTCAAGGGGCGCTAAGGCGGCCCCGGCTCAGGCCGGCTTCACCGGCGCCAGGGCCTCCAGCAAACCCCGCACCTGCGCTCCGGAATGGCGACAGAACACCATCGGAATCCCCCGCGCCTCCGCCTGCCGACGCACGTTCTGCATCAACATGTGGTTGCTACGGTCGCACAAAAACACCACCAGCCCCGTCCGGTTCGACACCCGCCGATGGTTTTCCGAGGCCTTGCGCCCCGGCCAATGCTCCACCTGCTCAATCCCCAGCCGTGGCGCCGCCCGCAGAATCTCATCCCGCACCCCACGCACACGGTCCGCTCCCACGATCAATGCCTGCATCGCACGCTCCTGCAATCCTGAATTCAGACCAGTTTCCATCCCCCACCCGCAAAACCTAAACAAGAAGTTCTGCTATGGAATTCAGGAAGGGCGATAACGCGCTAACGGGGAGGCTGCACCCCACACATGGAGAGCGCCAGATGGGATTCGCTATCGCACCGAGTGCTGACGGTTCATCCCCACGTCCATGGGGAACGCGGCACCGACCCGGCGCACA
>JAJTBM010000545.1 GCA_021286885.1 Rhodocyclales bacterium | reverse complement strand
TCGCGTTGGGCGCGCCAGATGGTTTCGCCCAGGGCATCGAGTACGTCGTGCAGTGCGGCGTGGCGGTCGCCATGTTTGGCCTGGCAGCGCTCGAAGGCTTCGCGGATGCCGGGGGGCTGGTTGATGGAGAGCTGTTCCTCAATCGCCAGATGCAGGGAGAGGTGCAGAAAAGGGTTGATCTGGCCGTCTTCGGGGCTGAAATCCTTGTGGATTGCGTCTGGGTCTTCGAGCAGGGGCTGGTATTCCGGGTGATGGGCGACCAGATCGGCGGCGATGATTTCCAGCTGGGTCAGGACTTCCCGGTTCTTGTGCTTGTTCCAGGCGCTCACAAAAAACTGGCGGGCCTGGTCGCGGCTGGGATCAAACATGGGGATTCTCTCGGGGTGAGGTGGGGCGGGGTGGTCAGTCGGTCTTGTCCCGGTACTGGCAGAGGTCGCGCAGGCTGCAGGCGCCACATTTGGGGGCGCGGGCGGTGCAGACGTAGCGGCCATGCAGGATCAGCCAGTGGTGGGCGTTCAGCTTGTATTCGGCGGGGATGCGGCGCAGGAGGCGTTGCTCAACCTCAAGCACGTCCTTGCCGGGGGCGAGGCCGGTGCGGTTGGAGAGCCGGAAGATGTGGGTATCCACCGCCATGGTGGGCTCGCCAAAGACGGTGTTGAGCACCACGTTGGCGGTCTTGCGGCCCACACCGGGCAGGGCTTCGAGGGCTTCGCGCTGACGCGGCACTTCGCCAGCGTGGCGTTCGAGCAGTTGGCGCGACAGGGCCAGGGTGTGCTTGGCCTTGTTGCGGTACAGGCCGATGGTCTTGATCTGCTCGGCGATGCCTTCTTCCCCCAGATCCACCATGGCCTCCGGGGTGGGGGCGAGGGGGAAGAGGCGCCGGGTGGCGAGGTTCACGCCCTTGTCGGTGGCCTGGGCAGAAAGCACCACGGCCACCAGCAGCTGATAGGGGCTGCTGTATTCCAACTCGGTGGTGGGTTCGGGGTTGGCTTCCCGCAGGCGGCGGAAGGCTTCCGCCACCTGGGCCAGGCGCATCTCGGCCATGTCAGGCGGCGGGTGCTTCGGGGGCCGGGGCGGGGGGCTGGAGCCGAGCACGGGCCTGCTTGCGGGCTTCCAGCCAGTTGCGACCGGCGATCAGGCAGCCCAGGGCGAAGAAGGCGCCGGGGGGCAGAATGGCCACCAGAAAGCCGGGGTAGTCATCACCCAGGATCTGCAGGGGGCGGGCCCCAGGAATGATCATCTCGATTCCGGAGAACAGGGTGCCGCTGCCAATGATCTCTCGCAGGGCGCCCAGCACAGCTAGAACCAATGTCAGGCCAATGCCCATGGCGATCCCGTCCACGGTGGAGCCCAGTGGATCGTTCTTGGCCGCAAAGGCTTCCACCCGGGCGAGCACAATGCAGTTGGTGACGATGAGCGGGATGAAGATCCCCAGTACCAGATACAGCTCGTGCAGATAGGCGTTGAAGGACAGATCCACCACCGTCACCAGGGCGGCGATGATGAGGATAAAGACCGGAATCCGGATTTCGAACGGAATGAAATTACGCAGGGCCGAGATCACCAGGTTGGACATGGCCATCACCAGAATGGTGGCCAAGCCCAGACTGACGGCATTCACCACATTGGTGCTGATGGCGAGGATGGGACACAGGCCCAGGATCTGAACGATCCCGGTGTTTTGCTTCCAGATGCCGTTCCAGGCAATTTCGCGGATGACTTTGCTATCCATGATTGACTCCGCTTAGGGCCGGGCATCGCCACGGGGGGCGAACAGTTCGGCCTGGTGTTCCTGGGCGTAGGCGGTGGCGCGGGCCACGGCATTGGTGACCGCCCGGGCGCTGATGGTGGCGCCGGTATGATAGGCGATCTGGCCCCCATCCTTGCGCACCTTCCATTGTTCAAGGGGGAGCTGGCTGGGGTTCAGGTGGGTGAACTGAGTGATCCAGGGGTGCTGCTTGTCCTTGTCTTTGCGGGGGTCGATGTAGTCCCCCAGGCCCGGCGTTTCCCGGTG
>JAJTBM010000544.1 GCA_021286885.1 Rhodocyclales bacterium | reverse complement strand
CCCGGCGGGGGCGGTGTGTTGTGTGCATGGCTGTCTCCTTGAACCGGCCGCGTCCCGGGGTGGGCGCCGCCTTGTACGTGCTGCGCAGGGCCCCGATGGATGGGGTGCCCTGGTTCTGAAATACAGAACTGATTACGCTTTGTGATGTGCGCAGATTAAAAGTGATACAAAAAATCTAGTCAACAAAAAAATTTGTATCGCTAAATCTGCCGCAGCGCAGCAGCAGCCCCAGCGCTCGCCCCAGCCCTGGCCCAGGGAGGAGGGTGCCCTTACGCCGCCTCGGGCCGTCCGGTGGCCCCCAGGCGCAGGGAGAGGGCGGCGGCGGCCTCGTGCAGGGCGCGGATCACCGGGCTCTGGCTGCCCAGATCCAGGGAGCCTTCCACCGCCACGATCAGCATCGCCATGCTGATCTCGTTGCGGAAGTTGAAGACCGGCGCCGCCAGCGCCTCCACGCCCTTCACCGCGTAATTGCCGGAGATTTGCGCGTGCCCCTCGGCCCGCACCCGGGCCAGCAGCGCGTGGGCGTCGGCCAGGCTGCGGATGTCTGCCGGACAGCGGGGCTCGGCCAGGGCTGCCGCCAGCAGCGGGTCGATCTGGGCCGGCGGCAGCCAGGCCGCAAACACCCGTCCTGCCGCCGAGGTGAGCAGGCCCAGATTGGTGCCCGTCACCACATTCACAATGATCGGGCGGCGCGGGCGCTCCCAGCGCACCACCACCGGCCCGCCCTCGCTCCACACCGCCAGGGCCGTGGTTTCGTTGATCTGGTCGCGCAGCGTCGCAATCGCCCCCATCCCCAGCCGTACCCGGTCCAGCCGGTCGATGGCCACCAGCCCAGGTTGAGGGCGAAGGGCCCCAGGTGATAGCGGGAACTGAGCGGGTCTTGCTCCACCAGCCCGGCCCGGATCAGGCTGACCAGATAGCGGTGGGCCTTGGAGGCGGGCATCCCCGCTGCAGCGGCGATGTCCTTGAGCATCATCGAACGCTGGCCGCGCACCATCACCTTGAGCAGATCCATGCCCACCTCCAGGGATTGCACCCCATGCTTGGCATCGCTGGGTTTCGCGTCACCGTTCTTGTCGTCTGGAAACTCGTTCATGGCCAATGTGCCCGGTTCAGGATTGCAGGGCTTGATATGTTACAAATTAAGCAATAAATTACACAATAAAAAATCAAATCATCGCATCCTCACCTCTACACCCGGGCCATGATCGCGCCCCCCGCCACCGGAGACTTCCCCCATGTCCTCAAGCCCCCGCCAGACCCCGCCCCTGCGTGTTTACGCCATCGACGGCATCACCCCGGTCGTAGACCCGAGCGCCTATGTGCATCCTTCTGCCGTGCTGATTGGTGATGTGATTGTGGGCCCCGGCTGCTACGTGGGCCCCTGTGCCAGCCTGCGCGGCGACTTTGGCCGGCTCATCCTCGGCCCCGGCGCCAATCTGCAGGATGGCTGCGTGATGCACGGTTTTCCGGGCACCGACACCGTGGTCGAAGAAGACGGCCACATCGGCCACGGCGCTGTGCTCCACGGCTGCCACATCGGGCGCGGCGCCCTGGTCGGGATGAACGCCGTGGTGATGGATAACGCCCGGGTGGGCGAAGCCTCCATCGTGGCCGCCTCCGCCATGGTCAAGGCCGGCATGGAGATTCCGCCCCGCAGCCTGGTGGCCGGCGTCCCCGCCCGGGTGGTGCGCCCCCTCAGCGAAGAAGAAATCCGCTGGAAGGCCGAAGGCACCGCCACCTATCAGGATCTCACCCGCCGCTGCCTCGCCACCCTGGTCGAAACCGCCCCCCTGGACGCCCCCGAGCCCGACCGCCCGCGCATCGACATGCCCGGCGTGGTGCCCCTCGTGACGTTGCGTCAACGCGACGCTTCCTGAGCCCCGAAACGCTTTTCTGGCGCCTCTTCTGCGCGCCGTCAGCTTTCCGTCATCGGGATGGCGTATCCTCGTTCGTGTTCATGCCATTGGTTTGAATTACGTTATCCGGCATTGCCGCACACAGCTCACCGCCCGCTAAAAA
>JAJTBM010000543.1 GCA_021286885.1 Rhodocyclales bacterium | reverse complement strand
GCCACGGGATATGACAATTCAAAAGAGTTCAAAACCCGTCCGAGTCTAGGGAGGCCGCCGGCAGCGCTCAAGGCGCGGGGGTTAATATGTGTTATGCATCAACAAAATGAAATGATGTTTATGAAACAGCCCGTTGCTTTCAGGGGTGTTTCATGGCGGCAAGCACTCGGCTATGGGGAAATGCACAGCCGAGTTTGAAAGCTTGTTTCGGGCGCGGGGCCTCAAACGCCTGGCAAGGCCCCCTGCTCTGCCGGCAATTCATCCAATTGGGCTGCCTCGATGCGCTGGAAATGGGCGCTGATCTTGCGGGAGGAGGTTTGTACCTCGGCCACGTCTTCGCCGGCCTGGCGGATGTGGGTGGCGAGTTTCTGCATGCGCTCGTCAAAACGGTTGAAGTCTTTGGCGAGCTTGCCCAAGGCGTCTTTGATGACATGGATCTGCTTGCGGGTTTCCACGTCCTTGAGCACGGCCCGGGCGGTGTTGAGGACGGCCATCAGGGTGGTGGGCGACACGATCCAGACCCGGCGCCCCATGGCATAGGCGACCACTTCCGGGTTATAGGCGTGGATTTCGGCAAATACGGCCTCGGCGGGGATGAACATCACGGCCCCATCCGAGGTGTGGCCTTCGATGATGTATTTGCTGGCAATGGCGTCCACATGGCGCTTCACGTCGTTGCGGAAGGCGTTTTGGGCGGCACGGCGCTCCAGCTCGGAAACATCCGGGGCAAACATGCGGTGGTAGTTTTCCAGGGGGAACTTGGAATCCACCGCCACCAGCCCAGTGGGCTCGGGCAGGCGCAGCACGCAATCGGCCCGGGTGTTATTGGGCAGCACATGCTGGAACTCAAAAGCCTCGGTGGGCAGGGCATTGCGGACCAGGGCTTCGAGCTGGACTTCACCAAAGGCGCCCCGGGAACGCTTGTCCCCCAGCAGCTCCTGCAGGCTGACCACGTTGGTGGTGAGGTCGCCAATCTTCTTTTGGGCTTCGTCGATAGTGGCAAGGCGGGCCATCACGCTGGTGAAGGTTTCGTTGGTCTTGCGGAAGCCTTCGTCCAGGCGCTGGTTGACGTGGCCGGTGATCATGTCGAGGCGTTCGCCCACGGTGCGCTGGAGGGCCTCCACCGTCTGGGTAAGCTGCACGGACGATTCGGTGAGGCCGCGCTGGAGCAGTTCCCGGTCGGCCCGGGCATGTTCGGACAAGGTTTGCAGGGTGGCGCTCAGCATATCGGTACGCATCCGCTCCTGACTTGCGCCCATGCGGCTGTCCAGTTCGGCGAGGCGCAGCCGGGTATCTTCGCGCAGGGCCGCGAGTTCTTTGCCCAAATGGAGCCGGTCAGCTTCCATGTGGCCGCGCAGGCGGTCGAATTCTTCGGCCACCAGATCCATCAGCCGGTCCCCGCTGGCGATGCTGCTGGACTGGATCTCTTTGACGAAGGCGAGTTGCTGGCGGGCGAGCTGGCTTTCGAGGCTGGCCGGGGTCAGGCCGGCGGCCAGGCGTGTTTCCAGGGCGGCGAGCTGCTCGGGCAGTTCATCGCTCCGGGCAGCCTGCTGGCGCAACTGAAGGGCCAGCCAGACCAGCAACACAAAACACGCGAGCAGCCCCAGCAGGAGCCAGGG
The DNA here is from genome assembly GCA_021286885.1 of Rhodocyclales bacterium. Lineage (GTDB taxonomy): Bacteria > Pseudomonadota > Gammaproteobacteria > Burkholderiales > Rhodocyclaceae > Zoogloea. The sequence continues at coordinate 406 of JAJTBM010000543.1, read as the reverse complement.
CATCAGGGCAAGGGCGGTATCGGGATTCATGCCCCAAGTATACCGCCCTCCCCGCCCAGGCTCAGGCCAGGGCGCGCAGGCTGGCCAGGGGCGGACGGCGCAGCAGGCCCCGGGTGGCGAGCCAACCGGCCCCCGTCACCAGCACGCCGCCGGCCAGCCCACCCACCAGCAGGGGCAGCAGGCTGGGCATGTAGTCGAGCTTGAACACCCAGTGGGCGACGGCCCAGCCGATACCGTTGGCCCCGAGCCCGGCCAGCAGGCCGGCGAGCAGACCCAGGGCGGCAAACTCGCCCAGCAGGGCGCCCCGCAGCTGGTGGTTGCGGGCCCCCAGAGTGCGCAGGATGGCCAGCTCCCGCTCCCGTTCGTCGTGGGTGGACTGGAGCGCCCCGAGCATCACCACCACTCC
>JAJTBM010000042.1 GCA_021286885.1 Rhodocyclales bacterium | reverse complement strand
CTTGCTGGCGCTGCCGGCGGTGCCGAAGGCTTCGAAGCGGGCCTTGCAGACCTGCTTGGCGGCTTCACGGGCGGGCTTGAGGAACTCGCGCGGGTCGAACTTGGAGGGGTTCTCGACGAAGAACTTGCGGATCGCACCGGTCATGGCGAGGCGGATGTCGGTGTCGATGTTGATCTTGCGCACGCCGTACTTGATGCCCTCGACGATCTCTTCGACCGGCACGCCGTAGGTTTCCTTCATGTCGCCGCCGTACTCGCGGATGATCTCCAGCAGATCCTGCGGCACCGAGGAGGAGCCGTGCATCACCAGGTGGGTGTTGGGGATGCGGGCGTTGATTTCCTTGATGCGCTCGATGGCGAGGATGTCGCCGGTGGGCTTGCGGGTGAACTTGTAGGCGCCGTGGCTGGTGCCGATGGCGATCGCGAGGGCGTCCACGTTGGTCTGGCGGACGAAATCGGCGGCCTGGTCGGGGTCGGTCAGCATCTGGGAGTGATCCAGGGTGCCTTCGGCGCCGATGCCGTCTTCTTCACCGGCCTGGCCGGTTTCGAGGGAGCCCAGGCAGCCCAGTTCGCCTTCGACGCTGACGCCGATGGCGTGGGACATCTCGACCACGCGGCGGGTCACGTCCACGTTGTATTCGTAGGAGGACGGGGTCTTGCCGTCTTCCATCAGGGAGCCGTCCATCATCACCGAGGAGAAGCCGGAGCGGATCGCGCCCATACAGATGGCGGGGGATTGGCCGTGATCCTGGTGCATCACCACGGGGATGTGGGGGTAGGCTTCGACTGCCGCATCGATCAGGTGACGCAGGAAGGCTTCGCCGGCGTACTTGCGGGCGCCGGCGGAGGCTTGCATGATCACCGGGCTGTCAGTCTCGGCGGCCGCTTCCATGATGGCCTGGACTTGTTCCAGGTTGTTGACGTTGAAAGCGGGCAGACCATAGCTGTGTTCAGCAGCATGGTCGAGCAGCTGACGCATGGAAACGAGGGGCATGGGAAATTCTCCGAAGGGCCGGCTTGTGGCCGGGTCGATGGTAAAAGCGGAATTTTAGCGTGTCGCACGCCCCCCGGGGGGAAGGGCGTGCCATGCAATATGTGTGATCCTGTGTGACAGATCACACCACGCCCGGGCGGGGGGTGGAACCGACCCGGACGATCTTCATGGTGTTGGTGCCACCCGAGGCGCCGATGGGCTCGCCGATGGTGAGCACGATCAGGTCGCCGTAAGTCACAACTCCTTGTTCGAGAAGGATCTGTTCGGCTTCCCACAGCAGCACGTCCCGGTCGGCGTGCACCTGCGACATGAGCAGCGGATAGACGCCCCGGTAGAGGGTCATCTGGTTGCGGGCGCTCATTTCGGGGGTGAGGGCGAAGACCGAGACGCCGCTGTTGAGGCGGCTCATCCACAGGGCGGTGGAGCCCGTCTGGGTGAGGGACGCAATCGCCTTGACCTTCAGGTGGTAGGCGGTCCACATGGCGGCCATGGCGATGGATTGGTCGATGCGGGTGAACACCCGATCCAGGAAATCCCGATCCATGGTGACTTCAGCCGACTTTTCGGCCTCCAGGCAGATGCGCGCCATGGCTTCGACCACTTCCACCGGATACTCGCCGGAGGCGGTTTCGGCGGACAGCATCACCGCATCGGTGCCATCGAGCACCGCGTTGGCCACGTCCGAGACTTCGGCCCGGGTGGGCACCGGGCTGTGGATCATGGATTCCATCATCTGGGTGGCGGTGATGACCAGCTTGTTGCGCTCCCGGGCAACCCGGATCATGCGCTTCTGGAGGGCCGGCACGGCCGCGTCGCCCACCTCCACGGCCAGGTCGCCCCGGGCCACCATGATGCCGTCGGAGGCGTCCATGATGTCTTCAAGGCAGGCCACCGCTTCGGTGCGCTCGATCTTGGCAATCAGCATGGCCGAGCTACCGGCGGCGCGCAGCAGCTGGCGCGCCATGTACATGTCGGCGGCGCCCTTGGGGAAGGAGACGGCCACAAAATCGACGCCGATCAGGGCGGCGGTCTTGATGTCTTCCATGTCCTTGGCGGTCAGGGCCGGGGCGGTGAGGCCACCCCCCTGGCGGTTGATGCCCTTGTTGTTGGACAGTTCGCCACCCACCTTCACCTTGCAGAAAATTTCGTGGCCCAGCACCCGCTCCACGTCCAGTTTGAGACGGCCATCGTCCAGCAGCAGCACGTCGCCGGGCTGCACGTCCCGGGGCAGATCCTTGTAATCCAGGCCCACCCGGGTGGCGTTGCCCAGTTCGCACTTGGCGTCAAGGATGAAGCTGGCGCCCTTCTGCAGCGTCACCTTGCCGTTTTCAAACTTGCCGACCCGGATCTTGGGGCCTTGCAGGTCGCCCAGGATGCCCACGGTGCGGCCCACCAGCTGGGCGGCTTCGCGGATCTGCTTGGCGCGGTTGATGTGATCTTCAGCCTTGCCGTGGGAGAAGTTGAGGCGCACCACGTCGATGCCGGCCTGAACCATGCGTTCGAGGGTGGCGGGGTCGGAAGAGGTGGGGCCGAGGGTGGCGACGATCTTGGTGTGGCGGGTCATGATGGCTCCAGATGGAACAAGGCGGACAGGTGCAGGATTCTAGACCGCCTCCATGACGGCGGAAATCCGCAGTGCACCAGGAATTACAGGCCGACGGGCAGGCCTGGCAGGGGGGTCAGGAGGCAGACGGCGTCGGCGCACCGGAAACCCGGTTGCGTCCGCTGCGCTTGGCTTCGTACATGGCCCGGTCTGCCTGGGTGGTGAGGGTTTCGCTGTCTTCCCCATGCAGGGGGTAAACGGCGATCCCGATGCTGGCTGAAATTCGGCACGCCTGGCCCGCCAGCAGATAGGGGGCCGAGAGGGCTTCGCGCAACTTGTCGGCAACTTGTAGCGCATGTTCGGGGCTCTCCACATCCTGCAAGAGCGCCATGAATTCATCGCCCCCTTGCCGGCCCAGCAAATCGCTGGCCCGCAGGCTGTCGCGCATGCGCTGGGCGGCGCTGATCAGCAGCGCATCGCCGATCGCGTGGCCGTGGGTGTCGTTCACTTCCTTGAAGTGGTCCAGGTCGATGAACAGCAGGGCCAGACCTCGGTTCTGGCGGCGTGCCAAGTGCAGGCGTTCGGTCAGGTGCTGGACAAAGCTGCGCCGGTTGTTGAGTCCGGTCAGGCTGTCGTGGGTGGCCAGATAGTGAATCTGACGCTCGGCTTCCTTGCGTTCGGTGATGTCGGTGATGCTCAGGATCACCCCCTGCAGCTGGCCCCGCACATCCCGTTGGGGCGCATCGCTGATGTACACGGTGAGCAGCTTGCCGTCGGCCCGGCGCAGATCCATTTCCCAGGTGGCGGCCTCGCCTTCCCGCAGGCGGGCAAGGAGGGCGCTGCTGTCGTGGTGGTCGGGGGTGAGCCACAGCCAGGCGAGGGGTTTGCCCAGGAGCGTGGCAGGATCGTGGCCCAGCATGCCCGCCAGACGGGGGTTGACGAAGGTGAAGCGCAAATCGGCATCCAGGGCTGCAATCCCGTCGTGGGAGAGATTGACCAGCGTGCTGTAGCGGGCCTCGCTGGCGCGCAGGGAGTTGCCTGCATCGGCCAGCTCCCGGGCCCGCAGGCGGGCTGCGGCGGTGGATGCGGTCAGCAGTACAAACAGGGCGCCGATCAGGGTGACGGCGATGGGTTCGACCAGGAACCCGGTAAACATTCCGGGCCCGTGGAAGTCGTTGCCGGCACTGAAGACCAGGTGCCAGTCCCGGTGATTGAGGTGCAGGGTGCGCAAGAAGCGGAAGCGGTCGGCCCGCTCCAGCCCTGGCTGGCTATCGTAGAGCAGTGCCTCGTCGTTGGCGCTGGTGCCATCGTAAATCTGGAGCCGGATTTGGGAAGGGGCTTCGCCCAGGGTGCCCCGGATCAGATCACCCATGCGCAAGGGGCTGTAGGCCCATCCCTGGAAGTGCTCCTGCCCCTGGGCGTCGGGGCGTAACACGGGCAGATACAGGAGCACCCCGTGCTGTGCGGCGTGTTCGGTTTCCTGGAGCAAGCGCACCTTGCCGGAAAGGACGGGCTCCTTGAGGGTGCGTGCCTTTTCCATGGCGGCCCGGCGTACCGGCTCGGAGTACATGTCGAAGCCAAAGGCGCGCTGGTTGCGCCAGTCAAAGGGCTCCAGGTAAATGATGCTGGTGTATTCGTCCCGTTTGCCGGCAGGGCGGATCTGGTAGTCCTGGAAACCGGCCGCCAGCATGGTTTTTTCGTGTTCGGGGACTTGCTCGGGGGTGAGGCTGATCGCAAAGCCCACGCCCTGAATGCCTGGATAGTTGTCGTTCAGATCCAGATTGCTGACATAGCGGGCCCATTCTTCCCGAGAGACCTCATTGGAAGCCAGCATCAGCCCCACGGCCCCCTGGAGCACCTGGCGCGAGGCTTTCAGGCGTTCATCAATCTTGATCGCCATTTCGCTGGCCTGCACCGTGAATTCGCTACTGAGGCCCTGCAGGCGGATGGCGTCCAGCTTTTGCAGAGCCAGCGTCCCGGCAATGAGCGCTGCGCCGAGCGCTACGGTACTGGGTGCCAGAATGGCAGGCCGCAGGAAGGGAGAGGCGCTTTTGGGTACACCCTTGCGGTTAAACATCGTTTGCCATGGCGGGTTGAAATGAAGCGTTCAGGAGGCTCGGGAACAATTCGCACGCAGTATGCGGCAAAATCGCCCCGAATTTAGCCCTTCAGAGCGGGTGTCCACTGTGCAAGAGTCGGCGCCGAAAGGCTAGATAGGATGTCATAATCCGGGAAAACGAATTTGTCGCGAAGCATGAGAGGCTTGAATGGGCTCCATGATTCATGGATTCGCACGTGTTGATTGATAGGGTTTTAGATGATTCTTGTAACGGGTGGTGCTGGTTTTATCGGCGGTAATTTTGTTCTGGACTGGCTGCGCTGCAATGATGAGCCGGTGATCAATCTGGATGCCCTGACCTACGCCGGGAATCTGGAAAGCCTGGCTTCCATCAAGGATGATCCGCGCCACATTTTTGTGCACGGCGACATCTGTGACCGGGCCTTGGTGGATCGTCTGCTGGCCGAGCACAAGCCCCGGGCCATCGTGCACTTTGCGGCCGAAAGCCATGTGGATCGTTCCATTCACGGCCCCGGCGATTTCGTGCGTACCAACGTGGAAGGCACCTTCACCCTGCTGGAAGCCGCCCGGGCATACTGGACGACTCTGGAAGGGGCTGCCAAGGAAGCATTTCGCTTCCATCATGTGAGTACCGACGAAGTGTACGGCTCCCTGGGCCCCAACGATCCCGCCTTCACCGAAACCGACACCTACGAGCCCAACAGCCCGTATTCGGCCAGCAAGGCGGCTTCCGATCACCTGGTGCGCGCCTGGCATCACACCTACGGCCTGCCGGTGACCACCAGCAACTGCTCAAACAACTACGGTCCCTATCACTTCCCCGAGAAGCTGATCCCGCTGATGATCACCAACGCTCTGGCGGGCAAGCCCCTGCCGGTGTACGGGGATGGCCAGCAGATCCGCGACTGGCTGTACGTGACCGACCACTGCAGCGCCATCCGCACCATCCTCGAAAAGGGCCAGGTGGGCGAGGTGTACAACGTGGGCGGCTGGAATGAAAAGCCGAACATCGAGATCGTGCATGTGCTGTGCACGCTGCTCGACGAACTCAAGCCCGATGTGGCCGGCTCCTACAGCCGTCTCATCACCTACGTCACCGACCGCCCCGGCCATGACCGCCGCTACGCCATCGACGCCCGCAAGATCGAGCGCGACCTGGGCTGGCGCCCGGCCGAAACCTTCGAAACCGGTATCCGCAAGACCGTCGAATGGTATCTGGCCAACCAGGAATGGGTGGCCAACGTCCAGAGCGGTGCCTACCGCCAATGGCTCGAAACCAACTACGAGGCCCGCTGAACATGAAAATCCTGCTGCTGGGCAAGAATGGCCAGGTCGGTTGGGAACTGCAACGGGCCCTGGCACCGCTGGGGGAGGTGGTTGCGCTGGATTACGACGGCGCGCCGGGCCTCTCGGGGGATTTCTCCCAGCCCGAATCCCTGGCCGCCACGGTGCGTGCCGTGGCCCCCGATCTGATCGTCAATGCCGCCGCCCACACGGCGGTCGACAAGGCCGAGAGCGAGCCCGAATTCGCCCGGGCCCTGAATGCCCTGGCGCCCGGCGTGCTCGCCCGGGAAGCGGCGGCCTGCGGTGCGCTGCTGGTGCATTACTCCACCGACTACGTGTTCGACGGGGCGGGTGAAGACTTTCGTGCCGAGGACGCTCCCACTGGCCCCTTGTCGGTGTATGGAGTCACCAAACTCGAAGGCGAGGAACTGATCAGCCAGAGTGGCTGCCGCCACCTGATCTTCCGCACCAGCTGGGTGTATGCCGCCCGGGGCGGCAATTTTGCCAAGACCATGCTGCGTCTGGCTGCCGAGCGGGACACGCTCACCATCATCAACGACCAGTTTGGTGCTCCCACGGGGGCTGATCTGCTGGCCGACGTGACCGCCCATGCAGCCCGCGCCACCTTGGCTGATGCGTCTTTGGGGGGCACCTACCACCTGGTGGCCGGTGGAGTGACCACCTGGTTCGACTACGCCCGCCATGTGATCGAATTCGCCCGGGTCCGGGGTGTGGCCATCAAGGTGGCGCCGGAAGCCATCCTGCCGGTGCCCACCAGCGCCTTCCCCACCCCCGCCCAGCGCCCGGCCAATTCCCGGTTGGCAACCAGCAAGCTGCAGCAGGCCTTTGGTCTGCGCATCCCCGACTGGCAGGCCGGGGTTGAGCGGATGCTGACCGAAATCCTCCCGAATTAAAAACGCGAGTACCTCCATGCAACGCAAAGGCATCATCCTGGCCGGGGGCTCCGGCACCCGCCTGCATCCGGCCACTCTGGCCGTGTCCAAGCAGCTGATCCCGGTCTACGACAAGCCCATGATCTACTACCCCCTCAGCACCCTGATGCTGGCGGGGATTCGTGACGTGCTGATCATCTCCACCCCGCAAGACACTCCCCGCTTCCAGCAGCTGCTGGGCGACGGTTCCCAATGGGGCATGAATTTGCAATACGCCGTGCAGCCCAGCCCGGATGGCCTGGCCCAGGCCTTCATCATCGGTGAGGACTTCGTCGGCAACAGCCCGAGTGCCCTGGTGCTTGGCGACAACCTGTTCTATGGCCACGACTTTGCTGCCGGCCTGCGTGCCGCCAGCGCCCGTACCGACGGGGCCACCGTGTTTGCCTATCCGGTGCATGACCCCGAGCGCTATGGCGTGGTCGAGTTCGATGAAGCGGGCCGGGCTGTCAGCCTGGAAGAGAAGCCCGCCCAGCCCAAGAGCCGTTATGCCGTGACCGGCCTCTACTTCTACGATAACCGGGTGGTGGATGTGGCCAAGGCCATCAAGCCCAGCCCCCGGGGCGAGCTGGAAATCACCGATGTGAACCGCCAGTACCTGGAGTGGGGTGCTCTGGATGTGCAGGTGATGGGCCGTGGCCACGCCTGGCTCGATACCGGCACCCACGAGAGCCTGCTCGAAGCCGGCCTGTTCATCCAGACCATCGAGAAGCGTCAGGGCCTCAAGGTGGCATGTCCCGAAGAAATCGCCTGGCGTGCGGGCTGGATCGATGCAGCCCAGCTGGAGCGCCTGGCCGCGCCCCTCTCCAAAAACGGTTATGGCCAGTACCTGCGCCAGATCCTGCAAGACAAGGTGTTCTGATGAATGTGATCAAGACTGCGATTCCGGATCTGCTGATCCTGGAGCCCAAGGTGTTCGGCGATGCTCGGGGCTTCTTCATGGAGAGCTTCAACGCGGGCACCTTCCGCGATGTGACCGGCCTCGATGTGCAGTTCGTGCAGGACAACCACTCCCGCTCCGGCAAGGGCGTGCTGCGCGGCCTGCACTACCAGATCCAGCAACCCCAGGGGAAGCTGGTGCGGGTGGCACGCGGTGCGGTGTACGACGTGGCGGTGGATATGCGCAAGTCCTCCCCCACCTTCGGCCAGTGGGTCGGGGTGGAGCTGAGCGAAGAGAATAATCGCCAGTTCTGGGTGCCCGCCGGCTTTGCGCACGGCTTTGTGGTGTTGAGCGAAACGGCGGATTTCCTCTACAAGACCACCGACTACTACGCCCCCCAGTTCGAGCGCAGCCTGCTCTGGAACGACCCGACGGTGGGCGTCGAATGGCCTCTGGATGGCGAGCCCCTGCTCTCCGCCAAGGACAAGGACGGCAAACCCCTGGCCGAGTGTGACACTTTCGCCTGAGTTTTCTGGCTGCATCCCTTATGTTTAGGGATTACGACGGGGTGGAGCCCACGTGCTTCACCCCGTTTGCCGTTTGATGGGCCAGCGCCCCGGCGTGCTGGCACCCTTTTTCATCCCGTGAATACCTGCGCGGAGTCCCCATGTCCCAGTCCATGATCTACCTGGTGGCCGGCGCCCGGCCCAACTTCATGAAGATCGCGCCCATCGTCCGCGCCCTCCAGGCCCGGGCCGAGCGCTTTGCTTTCCGCATCATCCACACCGGCCAGCACTACGACCGGGAAATGAGCGATGTATTTTTCGACGAACTGGGGATTCCCAAGCCCGATTTCCACCTGGAAGCCGGCGGCGGCAGCCACGCCCAGCAGACGGCCAAGATCATGGTGGCGTTTGAAGAAATCTGCCAGCAGGCCCGCCCCGATTGCGTGCTGGTGGTGGGGGATGTGAACTCCACCCTGGCCTGCTCCATCGTGGCCAAGAAGCTGCACATTCCGGTGGCCCACGTGGAGGCCGGTTTGCGCAGCGGCGACATGGCCATGCCCGAAGAGATCAACCGGCTGGTGACCGACAGCATTTCCGACTGGTTCTTCTGCACCGAGCCGGCAGGTGTCGAAAACCTGCTCCGGGAGGGCAAGCCGGCCAGCGCCGTGTTCCATGTGGGGCATGTGATGGTGGATAACCTGCTGTACCAGCGCGACCAGCTGGAGGCCTCCGACCGGAGCACGATGGAGAGCCAGGCCCTCAAGGCCGCCCATCCCCGCTACGGGGTGGTGACCCTGCATCGCCCGTCCAATGTGGATGACCCCGCCGCCCTGGCCGGGATTGCCGGTGCCCTCAAGGAAATCGCCAGCCAGCTGCCGCTGATTTTTCCGGTGCATCCGCGCACCCGGGGCAACCTGGAACGTTTCGGGCTGGATCTGGGCCCCAACGTGATCCTGACGCGCCCTTTGTCCTACATGGAGTTCCTCAACCTGTGGAAGGATGCGGCCCTGATCATGACCGACAGCGGCGGTCTGCAGGAAGAAACCACCGCCCTGGGCGTGCCCTGCCTCACCCTGCGGGAGAACACCGAGCGCCCGGTGACCATTGATGAAGGCAGCAACGTGTTGGTGGGCACCAGCCCGGCCCGCATCCTGGAAGAGGCCGGCAAGGTGCTGGCAGGCCAGGGCAAGCAGGGGCGGCGCCCGGCCCTGTGGGATGGCCGCGCCGCCGAGCGCACCGTGGCCGAATTGGATCGGCTGCTGGCTTAAAGCCGAGACCACGCCCCAGGCCTGGGGCACTCTCCGAGCGGGGGCGTGGGTTTAGTGGGGCACCAGCTGGCGTTGCCAGCGCTGGGGCGAGGGGGCGCCCTGGGTGTCGCATTCCAGCTTGGCTCGCAGCTCAAGCAGGATCGGCCCATTGAGATCAAAACCGTAGCTGGCCCAGGTGCCGCAGTTACTCCCGCTGTGTTTGAGCTGCAGCACCTGCAGTTCGCCGGACTTTTCGTTGTAACGGGTTTGCCCGCGCAGCTCGGTGCTCCATTGGCGCACCAGCCGGGCCCGGGCGTTGCTGGGCGGATCTTCATAGACCGGGAAGCGCAGGGGGCCGTTTGCCACGCCTTCGGCTGATTCCAGGTAATACAGCTGATAGCTCGGGGCGTTGCCCCCACAGCTCACGCTGATCAGCCGGCGTTTGTCTGGCAGTCCGTAGGGGGTGACCCCATTGCCGTTGCCCGTGGGGGCCGCAGCCCAATCTTCTTCGCAACTTGCGGGCCAATTGAGGGCGGCACGCCACTGGCCTCGGATATCGACGCCCACGTCTGCCAGTACAGGGAGGGCATGACCCAACAGGGCTACCGCCAGCACACCCAGCTGGCGGTGCATCGCGAACCGGAAACTCATGCCTGATGGACTCCGGTGCGCTGCAGCTGAATATCCACCGCCTGAATGCGGCCTTCGGGTTCGGCCTGTCCCAGGCTGAGGGCGAGCTCCAGTTCGCCATCGATGCGATAGTGCGCCACGCTATAGGCGCTGCTTCCGTCCATGCCGCGCTCCAGCCCCAGCAGTTGGGGGCGGGGTTTGCTCAGGCGCATGCCCAGCGTGGGGGGGGCGCCGGTGAAATCCAGCACATTGATGCGCTCCAGCAACCCGAGCATGGCCGCCAGGCTGCGGGCCAGCAGGCTATCGGCGGTGGCAGCATCGGGCGCCCAGCTGCGCAGCGCCAGCAGCACATGGGCCGGGCGGCGTTCGGTATAGCCGGCGCAGCGTTGATCCCGAGTACGGGCCTGGACAGGGCCTTGGGGCGGCTGGAAGAAATGCAGGGTGCGCCCTTCCACCAAAAACGCATCCCCATGGCCGAGGATGTGCCCGGGTGGGTTCTGAACCTCTTGGAAGTGGCCGGTGGCCTGGTCGGGCAGGGTGTAGTCGAGGGGGTGGCCGGCCACCGGGCTCAGGGTGCCGCTCCAGCTTAAATAGGCGGGATCCCGGGCCGGGCTTTCGCCGTCGGGGAGCGGTGCCGGGGTTAGCCGAGCGGCGTGCAGGGCAACCCGGGTGCTCGCGGGGCTTGGGGCACTGCCAGGGCCGCTACGGACATCCTGGGACGGGCCCAGGGCCGCCTGCAAGGCGGGCCGCAGCAGGGTTTCCCGGGGGGCAAGCATGGGTATGTGGCCTCAGACAGGGTCCAGAATTCCCACCTGGACTTGCAGCCATTCGTCGTCTGGCAAGGGGAGCCAGGCTCCCTGATTCCGGCGGAAAGCTGCACCAGCCACAGCGGCGGGGCGTTGCCCCACACTGTACCAGAACAGGCCAGGGCTTCCGCTCTGGCATACCAGCCAGTGTCCGCTGCAGTCCCCCGCCCAGGCTTCCGGCAGGCAGGCGGTATACCACCGGGCGGAGGCTTCGGGGCCCGACGCGCCCGTTTGAGGGGCCAAGGGCAGATCCCAGGCGTACACCGGGGCTGCGCCAGGTTTGCCCCCGTCATCGGGGTGGAGGGCCAGGCGTGCGCTGCCACTGGGGCTGTCTTCCAGACGTAGCAACAGGCTGACGCTGGAAAGCCGACCCGCCGGCTGGGTGCCCAATCGCAGGGCTGCCTGGTGCTGGGCATCGCACACACGGGCCCGCTGCAGCCCGGGGGTGTCGGTGGAGGGGGTAATCCAGAGCCGTTCGCCGGTACGGCGGATGGCCGGGTTGAAAGGGGGCGGCACCCCGGGGCCGGGGGGCGGTGCGGGTGGAGGTTCGAGTTCGGCGCTGAAGTCCAGAATGCGCAGGGCCTGGGCATTGGCGGTCTGGATGCGCAGGGGGATGCTGCTGGCGTCCGGGTGGTCGGCCCGATAACGGTTGATGGCCCGCTCCAGGCCGTTCACGGGCATGCCTTGTTTGGAGAGTGGGCCCCCCGGGTTGAAGAAGGGGGCATCCTCGCCAATCGCCACGCTGGGGTGACAGGGCTGACGGGTGAAGCTCAGCCCGATCCGCTTGCCATTCAGGGGGGCGGGTACCAGCACGCCGGTGCGCTTGTCGTTGATCTCGCCTTCAATCAGGCTTTCCAGCTGGAGCCGGCTCGCGGTGACGGGTGGGAAGCTTTGTTCGGTGCCGGTGGGGAGCGTATCCATGGCCGGCAGGGGGAGCCAGACGCCCCGGCTGTAGAGCTTGATGCGCCCTCCGCTACGGCGTGGTGGGTTCAAGGCCGGGAGGCTGGCCGGTGGGCCGGCTTCCAGGGTGATGCCCACCAGCACCCGTTCTTCTTCCCAGTTTTGAGACGCCCACAGCCAGAGGGCCTCGCTGCGGTTGCCCATGGGGCCGGTATCGGTTTGCAGGGCGGGATACTCCACCGCCAGTTTGGTGTCGTCAGCGCAGCCCAGTTTGAGTTGGGCCTTGAGCAGACGCTTTCCTGGCGGCAGCGTGAGCTTCAGGATCACGCCACTTTGCGCATTGAAGCTGCTGCCCACCGCATTTTTGCCGCTTGGGTCCAGCAGCTTCACCGAATCGTCGCCCATGGCCCTGTGCTCCTTCAGCCTTCGCTGCCGGTTTCCGGGTGCAGCATTTCTTCCAGCACCTGAATCGCGCCACTGATGCGCAGCAGGGTGCTGCGCAGCTCATCCTGGCGGCGTTGCAGGTCTTCGAGGGCCTTGGCGCCTGCGGCGTATTCGTTACGCAGGTCGGTCAGCCGGTTTTGGAGTTGGTCTTTCATAGGGGTGCGGTGGCTTGGTGCTTAGTGGATGAAAACGAAAATGTCGATCAGCCCGGTTGTTCCGTCCAGATCGGTGAGGGCCTTGCCGATGATGGTACCCGGCTGGGCGTCTCCGGCGCGCATGGCGTGGCCGGGGATGGAGGCCGGGGTCAGCAGGTCGCCCTTGCGAATGGGGCCGTTCTCGGCGCTGGCTTTGCACGGTACCCGGCCGCTCAGGGCCACCGGATACTCGCCGGGCAGGGGAATGCGGCGGGCCGGGTCGGCCCCCAGCAGCATGCCGGGCAGGGTGGAGACCACCCCCAACACCATGGGGTCCCGGGCGTGGCGACAGCGGATCATTCCATCGCTTGCCGGGTCCATGCTCACCACGTCCCCGGCTTCCAGGATTTCCTGGGTATTGAAGTTTTCGGCCAGATCCCGGTTGCCGGTTTGCATCCCGTTGCGAGACCAGATGGTGGCTTCGGCTTCGATGTCGTAGGTGTGGATGCCACCGCCCCAGCCCGGCGTGCGGGGGGTGGGGGAATAACCGTGGGTGCCCAGGTTGCCGGCAATGAACACGTTATCCCACATTTTGACCACGCGTCCCAGGTTGGAGTTGGTCTGGCGCCCCAGGATCATCAGGGCGTTGTAGTCGCCGCCGTCGTTTTCGATGGCCGCATAGCCCAGGGTATTGCCAAAGCCGGTGTGGCGGTGGGTGGTTTCGGTGAAATAGATGTCGGAGCCGCCCGCATGGATCGCGCCGCGTACATCCAGCCGGGCCCGGGGCGCCGTGGTGCCCAGGCCGAAGTTGGACTCGGCAATGAAGCTGGTGCTGGTGCCCAGGACGGCAATGTTGCGCAGGTTGTTGCCGTTGGGTTCTCCGCGTTGGAAGCGGTATTCCTGCCCGGCCCCGTCTTCGCCGCTCATGTGCAGATTGACGCTTGCCCGGTTGTTGTCGACGCGGCGCCAGGCTCCATCGTAGTAGGAGTTCCAGCCCAGGTTGAGCCAGGGGGCATTGGATGGCCCCATGTCGATGACGCACAGGTCGCCCAGTTGCAGCCGGGCGGTGGCGGGCCGATCCAGCCCCAGTCCCAGTTTTTCGGTGATGCTGAAATTGGCGCGCAGGATGTCCCCGTTGCGATTCACCTGGGATTTGAGGCTGTTCAGAATGCTGTCGATCTCGGCCAGGACTACCCGGGCATTCACCTTGAGCTCCCCGCGCACCTCCAGGTTTTGGGTGCGGCTGTTGCCGCCGATTTCAAGGCTGGCACCCTTGAGGCCTGCGCTGGCTTCGATGCTTTGGGTGCGTAGCGCCGCGCTCACGTTCAGGGCCTGGAAGGTGGGCGTGCTGGCCGGGTCGAGC
>JAJTBM010000542.1 GCA_021286885.1 Rhodocyclales bacterium | reverse complement strand
GTGATCTCCCAGTTGGGCCATGGCCTGTACAAAGGCGTTTTCTTTGTCGGGGCCCGGTACTTCGTCTTCGATGGCGAAGGAGTCACGGGTTTCGCTCAGATAGGCCCACGCCATGACTCTATCCAGGAAGGCGGCGTTTTCGGGCGCCGTGGCCCAACTGCGCAACTCGTCAAGAATGGCGCTGCTTTCGGCTTCCAGGATGGGGTCACGGCGTACGACTGGGCAGAACTCATAGGGCCCGATCCCGTTGAAGTTGATCCGGTATTTTTCGTGGCGCTCCCAGGTTTGGCCGGTGTAGTAGCTTTTGGGATCGAAAAAATTGACGTAGTTGCCTGTGGTGGCCCCCGCAGGGCGAGGCAGCGCAGCCCCGTGGGCTTTTTCCCAGACGTACGCGGCGCGACGCAGGTAGCTGCTGGCAGGGCTGTGAGCCAGTGCTGCGCTCATCTCTTCTGCCGATACTTGTTTGAGGGCTTCGTGCAGAGTCGCCAGCTGCATGGGTTCGTGCTTGAGGGCAAAAACCACGTGGGCGAGCAGGGCGTCGGTTTTCGGCGCAATCGCCTTGGGCGTGGCGATCATGTCGCTCAGTTCGGTGATGCGGGTAACTGAACTTACACGGGCAGGCTTGCTGAGTTCCGGCATGCGTATCGGAAGTTTTGCTTGCAAAAACTCATAGCCAATCACGGGTGCTGCCTCAAAAAATAGTTACAAGCCGAAGATTTTTTGTATTTTCGGGGGTGAAGTCAATTTTTTTGCTTGTAGTTCTTGCGTGTTTGCAAGCAAACATGCGCCCGCTCCGGCCTGCTATGCGTTGCGTGTGTTGTGTGCAGGCAAAAAAAAGCGCAGCTTGCGCTGCGCTTGAAAGGCCCTGTCCGATCCCCCCCGGGGAGGAGGGGTGGAGTGGCTTCAGGGAGGGAAACGGGTTTCGGGGGGCTGGAGGGGCCCCAGGGCCGGGCGCGGTGGGCGGCGTGCCGCCCGGGCCACGCTATTAGGGATAGAGGCCACGCATTTCGCGGGCCTTCAAGATCCGTTCGCAGGCCAGGATGAATGCAGCGGTGCGGAGGGTCACCTTTTGCTCCCGGGCCGTGTCACGGATATGGGTATAGGCCTCCTGCATGATGCGGTCGAGGCGGCCATTGATTTCGTCTTCGGTCCAGAAGAAGCTGGAGAAGTCCTGCACCCATTCAAAGTAGCTGACGGTCACGCCGCCGGCGTTGGCCAGCACATCGGGGACGATGGTGATGCCACGCTGGGTCAGGATGTCGTCGGCTTCCGGGGTGGTGGGGCCGTTGGCGCCTTCGAGCACGATCCGGGTGCGGATGCGGTGGGCGTTGGCGGTGGTGATCTGCTGTTCGAGGGCAGAGGGCACCAGGAATTCGGTTTCCACGTCCCAGAAGGCGTCGTTGGGGATGCGTTCGGCTTCGGGGTAGGCGGCGAGCGGCTTGCCCTGATTCACCCAGGTGCACAGGGCGGGGATGTCCAGGCCCTTGGCGTTGAACAGGGTGCCGGTCACGTCCTGCACGGCCACGATGTGGGCGCCGGCCTCATGGAAGCAGCGGGCAGCGGCGTTGCCCACGTTGCCAAAGCCTTGAATGGCGACCCGGGCGCCGGCCAGCGGGATGCCCGCATCGGCGGCGGCGGCCACGCCCACCACGAACACGCCCCGGCCCGTGGCATCGCGGCGACCCAGGCTGCCGCCCAGGCTGAGGGGCTTGCCGGTGACGACGCCGGTGGCGGTGCGGCCCTGGTTGATGGAGTAGGTGTCCATCATCCAGGCCATGATCTGTTCGTTGGTGTTGACGTCGGGGGCCGGGATGTCCTTGTCCGGGCCGATCAGGGCGTTGAGTTCGCTGGTGTAGCGGCGGGTCAGGCGTTCGAGTTCGCCCCGGCTCAGCAGGCGCGGATCGACCCGCACACCGCCCTTGGCGCCACCGTAGGGCACGCCGACGGCGGCGTTCTTGATGGTCATCCAGCCGGAGAGGGCCATCACTTCGGAGAGGGTTACATCCTGGTGAAAACGGATGCCGCCCTTGCC
>JAJTBM010000541.1 GCA_021286885.1 Rhodocyclales bacterium | reverse complement strand
CCGTCGCACAGGGTTTCAAAATCGAACCAGATCACCCCCGCTGCCTTGCGCTGCACCTTGAGCTGACGCTCCAGGATTTCCACCTCGCCGGTTTCGCCCTCGGTGCCAGCGATCTTGTAGAAATCTTCGGCCAGGCGCGCATCGGCAGCATCGTCGCCGGGCACCAGGAAGGCCTGGATGGTTTCCAGGGTGCGCAGCCGGTAGTCGGTGCCGTGATCCACTTCCAGCACGTCAAAACGCTGCTTGATGAACTCGATGGTGGGCAAGAAATTGATGCGCTGCAGCCCGTTCGGGTAGAGCCCGTCCGGCGGGTAGTTGGAGGTCATCACGAAGATGGTGCCGCGCTCGAACAGGGCTTCCAGCAGGCGCCCGAGGATCATCGCATCGGCGATGTCGGAGACGTGGAATTCGTCAAAGCACAGCAGGCGCGCTTCCTGGGCGATCCGGTCGGCCACCTTCTGGAGCGGGTCGGGCTCGTGGTTGAGCTTGCGCAGATCGTTCTGCACTTCCTGCATGAAGGCATGGAAGTGCACCCGGCGCTTGCGCTTATAGGGCACCGAATCGTAGAAGCAATCCATCAGAAAGCTCTTGCCACGGCCCACGCCCCCCCAGAAATAAACGCTGCGGGGCTGCTTGGGGCGGGCAAACATCTTGCGCAGGGTGCCACGCCGGGCGGCTTTGAAGCCGATGAGTTCGGTGTACAGGCCTTGCAGGCGCTGGGCGGCGGCGCGCTGGGCCGGGTCGGACTTGTAGCCCCGCTCCTTCAACTGGGAATCGTAGGCGTCGAGCATGCCGTTTTCGGCAACATTGAGGATACGGTGGGGCATGATCCTGGAATCCTGAAACTCTGCGGGGTCGGGGCCATGGCCCCAGATGGGAACAGGGGTGGCAAGGCAGATTGCCTGACCACCCCTGCATGCTGGCCCCGGGCCGGGGAGCGACCCGGGGCCAACCGTATTGCTTAGCTGCCGAGCAGCCGCTTAGAAGTGCAGCGGACGCTTGTCGACGGCCAGGGCTGCTTCGTGCACGACTTCCGACAGGGTCGGGTGGGCGTGGCAGATGCGGGCCAGGTCTTCGGAGGCGCCGGCGAACTCCATGGTCACCACCGCCTCACCGATCAGCTCGGAGGCATTGGCGCCGATGATGTGCACGCCCAGGATGCGGTCGGTCTTGGCGCAGGCCAGCATCTTGACGAAGCCGGACGCATCGCCGGTCCCCAGCGCACGGCCATTGGCCATGAAGGGGATCTTGCCGACGCGGTATTCCACGCCTTCCGCCTTGAGCGCTTGCTCGGTCTTGCCGACCCAAGCGATTTCGGGGGAGGTGTAGATCACCCAGGGGATGGTGTCGAAGTTGGTGTGACCCTTTTGACCGGCGATGGTCTCGGCCACGGCAACGCCCTCTTCCATGGCCTTGTGGGCCAGCATGGGGCCGCGCACCACGTCGCCCACCGCCCAGACGTTGGGCAGGTTGGTGAGGTTGTGGGCGTCCACGTCGATGAAGCCACGCTCGTCGATCTTGAGGCCCACGGCTTCGGCGTTGAGGCCGGCGGTGTTGGGCACACGCCCCACGGACACGATCAGGCGGTCGAACTCGGCCGTCTGGGCGCCATCCTTGGTTTCGTATTCAACGGTGACAGACTTCTCGCCCACGCTGACCTGGCCCACCTTGACGGAGAGCTTGATGTCCAGCCCTTGCTTGGTGAACAGCTTGAGGGCTTCCTTGGCGATGTCCTGGTCGGCAGCACCCAAGAAGCTGTCCATGGCTTCCAGGATGGTGACCTGGGCGCCCAGGCGCTTCCAGACAGAACCCATTTCCAGGCCGATCACGCCGGAGCCGATGAGGCCCAGACGCTGGGGCACGGCGTCGATTTCGAGGGCGCCGATGTTGTCGCACACCAGCTTGTTGTCGACGGGGATGCCGGGCAGATGGCGGGCGGTGGAGCCGGTCGCCACGATCACGTGCTTGGCGATGACTTCCTCTTCGCCCACCTTCAGCTGCCAGCCGCCTTCCACTTGGCCCACGAAGCTGCCGTGG
>JAJTBM010000540.1 GCA_021286885.1 Rhodocyclales bacterium | reverse complement strand
TCAACGCCCTCACCGAGGCCAAGAAGCAGATCATCATCACCAGCGACACCTACCCCAAGGATGTCCAGGGCCTTGAAGATCGGCTGATTTCGCGCTTCGACTGGGGCCTGACGGTGCAGATCGAACCCCCCGAGCTGGAAATGCGGGTGGCCATTCTCAAAAAGAAGGCTGAGGTCGAACGCATCGCCCTGGATGACGACGTGGCCTTCCTGATCGCCAAAAACCTGCGCTCCAACGTGCGCGAGCTGGAAGGCGCCCTTAAAAAGGTGCTCGCCTTCGCCCGCTTCCACGGCAAGCAGGTCAGCCTCGAAGTGGCCAAAGAAGCGCTCAAGGATCTGCTGAACGCCCACAACCGCCAGCTCACCGTCGAGTTCATCCAGAAGACTGTCGCCGACTATTACAAGATCAAGGTCGCGGACATGCACTCCAAAAAGCGCACCCGGGTCATCGCCCGCCCGCGCCAGGTGGCCATGTTCCTCGCCAAAGACCTCACCCCCATGAGCCTGCCGGCCATCGGTGAGGCCTTCGGCGGGCGGGATCACACCACCGTGCTCCACGCCTGCCGAACGATCGCCGAACTGCGTCTCGGAGATACCCAACTCAATCACGACCTGCACGTCCTCACCCAGGTGCTGCGCGGCTAAGCGCACAGCCCGGGGGGCGGCCTGCGGGCTGCCCGCGCTGGGGCGCCGGCCCGGCGCCTCAAAGGCACCCAAAACTTGATGCCTTAAACGCTTTAAACGACTTAAACGCTTTAAACGATTTACACGATTTCGGAGACCTGATTCATGCTGCTCTTCACTGCGACCCGCGACGCCCTTCTCGCCCCGTTGCAATCGGTATCCGGCATTGTTGAAAAACGCCATACCCTGCCCATCCTCTCCAATGTCCTGATCGAGAAAAAGGGCGACGCCCTGACCCTGCTCGCCACCGACATCGAGATCCAGATCCGCAACAGCACCTCCGCCGCCCAAGGCGCCGAGGACGTGGCCATCACCGTCGGCGCCCGCAAGCTGCAGGACATCCTGCGCGCCCTGCCCGACAGCGTTGAGGTCAGCCTCACCCTGGACGACAAGCGCGTCACCCTCAAGGCCGGCAAGAGCCGCTTCCAGCTCCAGACCCTGCCCGCCGCCGACTACCCGCGCCTCTCCCCGCCCGAAGGCGAAGGGGTGCGCCTCGTCACCAGCCAGCGCGTGTTCAAGAAGCAGCTTTCCCTGGTCCAGTACGCCATGGCCCAGCAGGACATCCGCTACTACCTGAACGGCCTGCTGCTCGTGGTGGCCGGCAACGCCCTGCGCATGGTCGCCACCGACGGCCACCGGCTCGCCTACGCCTCGTCTGACCTCGACGGCAACTTCGAGCGCACCGACGTGATCCTACCGCGCAAGACCGTCATGGAACTCTCCCGCCAGCTGGCCGACTCCGACGAGCCCCTGGAGATCACCCTGGTGGGCAACCAGATCGTGTTCCGCTTTGGCCACATCGAACTCATCTCCAAGCTGATCGACGGCAAGTTCCCCGACTACGAACGCGTCATCCCGCAAAACCACTCCAAGCTCGTCAAAGCCAGCCGCCTCGCCCTGCTGCAAGCCCTGCAGCGCGCCGCGATCCTGACCAACGAAAAGTTCCGGGGCGTGCGCCTGATGCTCTCCGACGGCAGCATCAAGCTGGTGTCCACCAACGCCGAACAGGAAGAAGCCCAGGAAGAACTCGAAGTCGATTACAGCGGCGACAGCCTCGACATCGGCTTCAACGTCACCTACCTGCTCGACGTGCTGACCAACCTGTCCGCCAACGAGATCGAGATCCGCTTCAACGACGGCAACGCCAGCGCGCTGTTCGGCCTCGCCGACAACGCCGATTTCAAGTACGTCGTGATGCCGATGCGGATCTGATCCGCCTGCTGCTGTCTGTCTGCCAGGCCCCGCAAGGGGCCGTCCAAGCTGCACCTGAAGAACCGAGAACGCCATGTCCGATACGCCGCAAAAACCCGCCGACAACTACGACGAATCCAGCATCCAGCAGCTCGAAGGGCTGG
>JAJTBM010000539.1 GCA_021286885.1 Rhodocyclales bacterium | reverse complement strand
GATGGTTGACATAGACAACCACCTTGCCGTCGGCGATGTCGGTGATGCGGTAGATGATTTCGTCTTCACCATCTTCGGAGACGCGCTCGAAGGACATGCCGACTTCGATGTTGTCCGGGAAGAGGCTGGCATCTTCCACCAGCACCAGTTCTTCGTCGTATTCGCCGAAGGCATCATCGGGTTGCAGCTTGACGGACAGCTTTTCGCCTTCCTTCTTGCCGTGCAGGGCTTCTTCGATCACGGTGAAGATGCCGTCGTAACCGCCATGCAGGTAGACCAGCGGGTGCTGGCCGTCATCGATCATCTGGCCATCGGTATCGTGGACCGAGTAATCAAGCGTGACGACCGTGTTTTTGGCGATTTCCATGTGGATTCCTTGAGTTGAGTTGCTGTACCAGCTGATAAACCGTTGCCGCGTGCCCCTTGGGCGTCACATCCAGCAGCACATGCTGCAGGATGCCATCCTGGCTGATGATGAAGGTGGAACGGCGCACGCCTTCGCGCATCACCCCATCCACCTCCCGGGCCTGCCAGACACCATAACGGCGGCACACCTGGATGTCTTCATCGGACAAGAGCCGCACCGACAGGCCATGGGCATCGCGGAAGTCCGCGTGGGTCAGGCAGTCGTCGGGGCTGATGCCCACCACGACGCAGTTTTCCCGGGCGAAGTCGCTGTCGTGATCGCTGAAATCCACCGCCTGACGGGTGCACCCGGGGGTGTTGTCGCGGGGGTAGAAATACACAACCACATGCTGCTTGCCCGTGAGGTCTGCCAGATCGAACATTTCCATGTCGGCGTCGGGAAGACTGAACAGCGGCGCGGGGAGCCCCACCTGGGGCAATTCCGGCGTGGCCGGGGATTCTAACCGAGGCGTCTGGATAACTCTACCCGGGAGCTCTTGGGGGGTCACAAGCATGGGGACTCCTCTACATGTGCGAGGTCTGCAGACAGAACGCCCGACGGGCTGGGCGGGGTGGGTGGCGCGACTACGTTTTAGAAGAGATAGTCGATTCTCCGGGCACCCTCAAGGCCTTTATGGGGGCAGGCGGCCATTTGTCCGGGGAAAATCCGCCAAAAGGCCCCAGACGGGCTTCTTGACCCGTTGCCAAGGCGCAAAAACTGTATAGACTTACACAAACAATAAGGAACCGCCATGTCCGCCAACCTGACTCCGCGCCAGCAACAAATCCTGCAACTGATCCGCGATTCCGTCGACCAGGAAGGTCGCCCGCCCACCCGGGCCGAGATCTGCCGGGCCTTCGGTTTCCGCTCCCCCAATGCCGCAGAAACCCACCTGCGCGCCCTGGCCGCCAAGGGGGCGATTGCCCTCGAAGAAGGCCTCGCCCGGGGCATCCGGCTCAAGGAAAGCGGCGGCCTGCCCCTGGTGGGCCGGGTTGCTGCGGGCAGCCCCATGCTGGCCGCCGAGCACATCGAAGGCCGCTACCAGCTCGATCCCGGCATGTTTGCCGACCGGCCTGATTACCTCCTGCGGGTGCGGGGCCTCAGCATGCGCGATGCGGGCATCCTCGATGGCGACCTGCTCGCCGTCAAACGCAGCCGCGACGCCCGCAACGGCCAGATCGTGGTGGCCCGGGTCGAGGATGACGTCACCGTCAAACGCTTCCAGCGCAAGGGCAGCCTGATCGAGCTGCTGCCCGCCAACCCCGACTTCGCCCCCATCGTGGTCGACACCCGCGAAACCGCCATCGAAATCGAAGGCATCGCCGTGGGCCTGATCCGCAACGAAGCCTTCTGAACTTCTGAAGGCTGGCGCGTCCCTCAGGCCTCCTACAGGCCGCCTACAGGCCAGGCCCTGCATACCAACCCGCCTTGGCCGTACCACATCCCCACCGGGCGTTGCTTCATGCAACGCCCGACGTGTTTTTAGAGTCCCATGACGCACCCTGCCCCGGGCCCTTCGGCCACCCCCACCCCATCCTCGCCCGGCTTTGGCGCCACCGTCCAGCGCCTGCTGGGCCTCGCCTGGCCGGTGCTGGTCGCCCAGATTTCATCCATGCTCCAGATGGTGAGCGACACCCTGCTGGCCGG
>JAJTBM010000538.1 GCA_021286885.1 Rhodocyclales bacterium | reverse complement strand
CCGGCCGGGTGAGGATGATGCGCTCCACGTGCTCCCGCTCGAAGGCATCCACCGCGCTCGCCACGGCCAGGTAGGTTTTGCCCGTCCCCGCCGGCCCGATGCCGAAGGTGATGTCATGCTCCTGGATCTGGCGGATGTACTCCACCTGACGGGGCGTGCGCCCGTGCAGCTCGCTCTTGCGGGTAAGCAGGGCGTGGGGCGGCTTGGTGGCCTGGGAGAGGTTGGCAAACTCCACCAGCCCGAGCTGGATGTCGTCCACCGACAGGGGCGCCCCGGCCCGCTCATAAAAATGATTCAGGGCCCGCACGGCGGTCTGGGTCTGGGGCGGCTCGCCCTGGACGGTAAAACGCTCGCCCCGGCGGGCGATGCTCACGTCAAAGGCGGTCTCGATCTGGCGGATGTTTTCATCCAGGGCCCCGCACAGGTTGGCGAGGCGGATGTTATCCACGGGGGTCAGCGCGATTTCGGTCGGTTTCATCAGACGGATGCTGCCAGACTGGCGCCCCGGGGGGAAGCCCGGCGGCGCCTTTCGGGCAGCCCTTCAAACTAGGATGGATACATGGCGGGCGGCCCGGCAAGCCACGCGTGCAGCCGGAGCCCCCCGCCCCGGCCTCAGTCGCGGGTCACGATCTCGCCGCGCAGCGAATGGGGCAGCGCCGACACGATGGTCACATCCACAAAGTGCCCGATCAGGCGCGCATGGCCCGGGAAGTTGACCACCCGGTTGTTGTCGGTGCGCCCGGCCATCTCGTTGGGGTCTTTCTTGGACGGGCCTTCCACCAGAATGCGCTGGACGGTGCCCACCATGCTCTCGCTGATCGTGGCCGCGTGGGCTTCGATCCGCTTCTGCAGGCGGGACAAACGGGCCAGCTTCACCTCGTCGGGGGTGTCATCGGCCAGATCCGCCGCCGGGGTGCCGGGGCGCTGGCTATATACAAAGCTGAAGGACGTATCAAACCCCAGCTCCTCGATCAGCTTCATGGTCTGCTCAAAATCGGCCTCGGTCTCGCCGGGGAAGCCCACGATGAAATCCGACGACAGCGAAAGATCCGGCCGCGCTGCCCGCAGCTTGCGCACCAGCGACTTGTACTCCAGCACCGTGTAGCCGCGCTTCATGGCCGCCAGCACCCGGTCGGAACCCGCCTGCACCGGCAAGTGCAGATGGGAAACCAGCTTGGGCAGCTTGGCGTAGGCATCCACCACCCGCTGGCTCATCTCCCGGGGGTGGGACGTGGTGTAGCGCAGCCGCTCCAACCCGGGGATCTCATGCACGCACTCCAGCAGGAAGGCAAAGTCGGCCATCTCGCCGTCCGCCCCATCAATGGGCGCCCGCCAGGCATTCACGTTCTGGCCCAGCAGGGTGATCTCCTTGACGCCCTGGGCCGTCAGCCCCGCCACCTCGGCCAGCACATCGGCCAGGGGACGATACACCTCGTCGCCCCGGGTGTAGGGCACGATGCAGAAAGTGCAGTACTTGGAGCAGCCTTCCATGATCGACACAAAGGCGCTCGCCCCCTCCACCCGGGCGGGCGGCAGGTTGTCGAACTTCTCGATCTCGGGGAAGGAGATGTCCACCTGAGACTGGCCCGACGACTTGCGCTCCGCGATCAGCTTGGGCAGCCGGTGCAGGGTCTGGGGCCCGAACACCAGATCCACATAGGGCGCCCGCTGCACAATGGCCTCCCCTTCCTGGCTCGCCACACAGCCACCCACCCCGATGATGAGGCCCGGATTCTTCTGCTTCAGATGCTTGACCCGCCCCAGATCGTGGAACACCTTCTCCTGGGCCTTCTCCCGCACGGAGCAGGTGTTGAACAGGATGATGTCCGCCTCTTCGGGGTTGTCCGTCTTCTCCAGCCCCTCGGCAGCCCCCAGCACATCCGCCATCTTGTCGGAGTCGTACTCGTTCATCTGGCAGCCGAAGGTTCGGATATAAAGTTTCTTCATTACGTTGTTGACCTTTAGGGAGGAAGCTTCTATTATAGCGACCTCACACAGATTGGTGATGTAGCTCAGACGGTTAGAGCGATGGATTCATAACCCATAGGTCGGCA
>JAJTBM010000041.1 GCA_021286885.1 Rhodocyclales bacterium | reverse complement strand
CATGAGCGTATCGGAAACTGCCCGTAACCCACTCTTCACCCTGATCGAACTCAGCCACCGGGCCCGCCATGCGGCGGGGCCGGATGCGCTGGCCTTTCTCCTGGTCAATGACACCCACACCCTCCTGCCCTACCGGCAGGGGGCTGTATGGTTTCAGGATCGGGGGATACGCAGCCTGTCCGGCGTCGTCCAGCCAGAAAGCAATGCACCCTATGTGCACTGGCTCGAAGCCGTCTGCCAGGCGCTCGCAGCCCAGGATCGCCAAGCGGGCCTGGGGATGCGCAGCATTCAAGCCGACGATCTGGACCCAAGCACGGCGGCGGCCTGGGCCGACTGGTTCCCCCCCCACGCCCTGTGGCTGCCCTTTCCCCAAGTGACCGATGTGCCGGCGGGCGGCCTGCTGCTGGCCGGCGAAACGCCGTTCTCCACCGACCTCCAGCCCCTCGCCCAGGAATGGATCGAAAACTGGCATCAAGCCTGGCGGCTCCAGCATCCTCCAACCGCCCTATCCCTGGCTCAGGGCTGGGCGCGCTTTCGGCAACACCACCTGGGCCCGGGCTGGTGGCGCCAGCGCACGCTGCAGATCAGTCTGGGGCTACTGGCACTGCTATGCCTGCCCGTGCACCTGAGCGTGCTGGCCCCGGGCGAGCTGGTGCCAGCCCATCCACGCATGGTGCGGGCACCGCTGGATGGGGTCATCGGTGAATTCCATGTACGCCCCAACGAAGCCGTAAAAGCCGGGCAAACCCTGTTCAGCTTTGACGAAGCCCCCATTCGCAGCCGCCTGGAAGTGGCACGCCAGGAGCTCGCCACCGCAGAGGCCGAATACCGGCAGATGAGCCAGCTCGCCCTGAACGACGCCAAATCCCGCACCCAGCTGGCTGCCGTGCTGGGCAAGATCAACGAAAAGCGGGCCGAGGCCGACTTCCTGCAAGAACAGTTCAACCGCGCCCAGGTAAGCGCCCCCCAGGCGGGGATTGCCCTGTTCGATGACCCTACCGAATGGGTCGGGCGTCCGGTACAGACCGGCGAACGGATCATGCGCATCGCCAGCCCCGAAGACATGGAAATCGAAGCCTGGCTCCCGATTGGCGATGCGATCCCGCTGCCGGAAGGGGCATCGGTGCGCCTTTACCTGAGCGCCAACCCGTTCAGCGCCCTGAGCGGGGAAATCCGCTATGTGAGCCATGACGCCAGCCCCCGCCCGGACGGAAGCTACGCCTACCGGGTACGCGCCCGGCTGGCCGACACGGATGGCCAGCGCATCGGCCTCAAAGGCACAGCCAAACTGAGTGGGGACTGGGTTCCCCTGGGCTACTGGATGTTCCGGCGCCCCCTGGCCCTCATCCGCCAGTTTGTAGCCCTATGACCCTCTCGCCGCTGCCCCCGCAGCTGCCCCCACTGCGCGAAGAGCTTGAGCTGCTTCCTGGCCCTCCGCTGGCAGACGGGCAACCCAGCTGGACGCTGCATGACCCAAGCCGTAACCAGTTTTTCCAGATCGACTGGCCCAGCATGGAGATGCTGAGCCGCTGGCCCCTCGGCAGCCCCGAAGCGCTACTTGCCAGCACTGAGCAGGAAACCACTCTCCGGCTGGATGGCACCGACCTGCTGAACCTGCTGGGCTTTCTGCAGCAGAACGAGCTGCTGCACATCCCGCCGGGCATGGCCTCGGCCCTTCAAGCGCGCCTGCAACAGCGCAAGGGTGGGTGGGGCCGCTGGTTGCTGCACAACTACCTGTTTTTCCGCATCCCCCTCTGGCGGCCCGACGCCTGGCTGAACCGGATGGTGGGCCGGGTGGATTTTTTGTATACACGGCAATTCCTCTACCTCACCCTGTTTGCTGGGCTTTTGGGGATTGCCGGCATCCATCGACAATGGGAGCACTACAGCGCCACCCTGATCGACATGCTGAGCTGGAACGGCATGCTTGCGTATGGCATCACCCTGGGCAGCGTGAAGTTTCTGCATGAGCTCGGCCACGCCTTCACCGCCAAGCGCTATGGGTGCCGGGTACCCACCATGGGCCTGGCCTTTCTGGTGCTATGGCCGGTGGCCTACACGGACACCAACGAAGTCTGGAAGCTGAACAAACGCCAACAACGCCTCTTGGTGGCTGGGGCGGGCATGCTGACCGAACTGCTGGTGGCCATCTGGGCAAGCCTGGCCTGGGTGATGCTGCCCGATGGCAGCCTGCGCAATGCCGCCTTCCTGCTTTCCAGCACTACCTGGATCTCCACCCTGCTCATCAACGCCAGTCCTTTCATGCGCTTTGATGGCTACTTTCTGCTGTCCGACTTTTTACAGCTCCCCAACCTCCACAGCCGCGCCTTCGCCCTGGCCCGCTGGGATCTGCGGGAACGCCTGTTTGGCCTGGGTGATCCGCCTCCCGAGCACTTTCGGCCCACGCTGCACCGGGGGCTGGTGCTGTTCGCCTGGAGCACCTGGATCTACCGGCTGCTGCTATTCCTAGGCATCGCGGCGCTGGTGTATCACTTCTTCATCAAGGCGATTGGGATAGGTCTGTTCATGGTTGAAATCGGCTGGTTTGTCCTGCTGCCCTTCTGGCACGAATTCCAGGCCTGGCGCCAACGCCAAGTCAGGCTACGGGGCAATCCCCGGGCCCAGCGCGCCCTGTGCCTGGCGCTGCTGCTGGTGAGCCTGGGGCTGCTTCCTCTCCCCCTGCGCATCCAGACCACCGCGCTCCTGCAGCCCCAGGAGCAGCTCCTGATCTACGCCCAGGCCCACGCCCAGCTTGTCGCCCTGCCCTTGGGCAACCAGGCCCGGGTCGAGGCAGGCCAGCCCCTGCTGCTGAGCCACTCTCCGGATCTGGACGCCCAGGCGGCCCAGAACACAGCCCGCAGCCAGAGCCTGGACCTCCAGGCCGGCAATGCCCCCTTCGACGCAGAACAGCGGCGCAACTGGAACGTGCTGCAGCAACAGCTCAGCACTGTCGAAGCCGGCAGCACCACGGTGGCCGCCGCCAACGCCCTGCACGCCCCCCGGGCCAGCTTTGCGGGGGTCCTGCACAACCTGGACCCCGATCTCCAGCCCGGAGACTGGCTCACCCACCGGGAACTGCTCGGGCGCCTGGTTGGCAGCGGACCGCTCCAGGTAGTCACCTATGTGGATGAGGAAGACATTCACCGTATCGCCATCGGAGACCGGGCGGTATTCATCGCCGAAGGCCACGACGGCCCCAGCCTGCGCCTGGAAGTGGCCAGCATCGACAAGGATGCAAGCCGCAGCCTGGGCGAACCCGAACTCGCCAGCCAGTTTGGCGGCCACGTTCAGGTGCGGGAGAAAAACGGTGTCCTCTACCCCGAGCGGGCCCAGTACCGGGTTGTGCTCAAGCTCACGGATGAAGCCTGCACCGTCTGCCGCCAGCACAGTTGGCGCGGGCAGCTCAGCATTGCCGGGCAGTGGGAAGCGCCGGGCCTGCGTCTGGTGCGCAACGCATTGAGCGTGGTGTGGCGGGAAGCAGGTTTCTGAGGGCCCCCGCCCGTGGCACATCGTAACGTTTTCCCCGGGGCACTTGCCGTCTGAGTGATGCCGGCATGGCATGATGAAAAGCCGCTTTTGTTTCATCGGAGGAAACACCCGATGCCGCGCCTCACCCCCTCAAGCTACGCCTTCAGTCTGGTGCTGGGCCTGAGCTTGACGCCTGCCAGCGCCCAGGCTGGCCCCCTGGCCGACCGACTGCGGGAACGCCTGCATGCCACCGAACAGCCCCAAGACACCGAAGACGGGGCCGAAGACACCCTTGCACCCCCCGGCCCCAAGCCCAGCGTGCAGGATCAGGCCTACGGCCCGGATCCACGCCAGGTGCTGGACGTGTATCTGCCGCCTCGCCCCCGCCGAAGTAGCGATGCGCCCCTCATCCTGATGATCCACGGGGGCGGCTGGCACCGGGGGGACAAGGCCATGGGACGCGTCATCAGCCACAAGGCCGAGCGCTGGCTGCCCCAGGGCTTCGTGCTGGTTTCGGCCAATTACCGGATGCTCCCCGACACCCCGGTGGAAGGCCAGCTCGAAGACGTGGCCCGGGCCCTCGCCCACGTACAGCAGCGGGCCCGCAGCTGGGGGGCCGATCCGGCGCAGATCATCCTCATGGGCCACTCCGCCGGGGCCCATCTGGTCGCCCTGCTGGGTGCCCATCCGGGGCGCTGGCAAGGGCTGGGCGTGCGCCCGTGGCTGGCCACCATCCCGCTGGATAGCGCGGCCATGGATGTGCCGGCCCTGATGACGCGCCGTCACCCGGCACGCATCTACGACCCCGCCTTTGGCACCGATCCGAGCCGCTGGGCAGCCCTTTCCCCCTCCCATGCCCTGCATGCCGACGCCCGACCGATGCTGATCGTGTGCTCCACCCGGCGCCCGGATCAACCCTGCCGGGAAAGCGAAACCCTGCAGCAACAGGCACTCCGCCTGGGTGTGACCGCCGAGCTGCTCCCCCAAGCCCTGAGCCACCGGGAAACCAACGAACAACTGGGCCTGCCCGGCCCCTATACGACGCAGGTTGAGGCCTTCATGGCGCGCCTGAGCCCCCAGCTAGCCGAACATTTGAAACGCCCACCCGCTCCGTAGGGCCCTGCGCCCTGCGTCCAGAACAGCACCAGATGCATGGGCGGATGGACGACAAAAAGCCCGCCCCAGCTATCGCCCGGGCGGGCCCATGAAAAAACCCGCCTTGCGGCGGGTTTTTTTGCTTGCCAGCTACACCCGCCAGGCGGGTGCGCCGAACACGGGCAATTAGGCCACGCGTTGGATGTTGGCAGCTTGTTGACCCTTGGGGCCGTTCACCACGTCGAAGGTGACGCGCTCACCTTCGGCCAGGCTCTTGAAGCCCTTGCCTTGGATGGCGGAGAAGTGAGCGAACAGGTCGTCACCACCTTGATCGGGGGTGATGAAACCGAAGCCCTTGGAATCGTTGAACCACTTGACGGTACCGGTAGCCATATTGAATATCCTCAAAAGAATAAAGTTAGGGACATGCCCCAGGGGAAGGGCGAAACTCAAGATGGCAGGATGCAGGAACGACTCCGCAGACTGCGGATACTGACCAGACAACAACGGCACTACTTGAAAATCGCAAGTCCGCACTGTGCACTGTATTTGCAGGTAATGCAAACTTTATTTTACCCCTTGGGCGCCGAAGTCCTCACAGGCGCCCATTTGCTGCAATGCTCAAGCTCTCAACAGGGCCTTGGCGAGCCGCTCGGAGAGTTGGTCTTCGGTGAACTGGGGCTCGTTGGGCGGGTAGAGCTCCTGCTCATCCAGGGCGAAGCCCGCCTCCTTGGCGAGGGTCAGCAGTTCGCGGATCTTCTGACAGGCAGCCAGCTTGTCCTTGAGTTCGGGATTGCTACGGGCCTGGTCTGCAAAGGCCTTGATGTCCTTGATTGCCATACGTCCTTCCTGTAAGGGGTTCAACATCGACATGAACCGGAAAGCCCTGCCCACCGCCTGAAGGATTTGCGACAAACGCCGCACAAAACCCTACGAACACGGCAATTTTTGCAGGCGTTTTCCGCCAGAACACCGGCCCAGGCCGGTGTCTGGGGGCTACACAGCAAAAACTGCGCCGGGCTGCGACAATCCACCGCATTCCGGGCCCGGACTCAGGCCGGTAGAGTGGTAACACCTGAACGCCGGCCACTCCCCCCCAGGGTTCCTCACCTCAGACCCGGCCTGGCGTTCAGGCCCCTTGCTGCCGGACACCCGCCTTCGGGGATAATCCGCCCCATGCGCCTTGATGAATTTTTCGTGTTCGCTCCCCGTCACCGCCCCGCCCACACCAACGAAGCCCTACGCTGGCTGATCAGCCTGCGCTGGCTCTCCCTGGGCGGGATGCTGGTAGTGCTATGGGGCGCGCCTGCCCTGCTCCACATTCCACTCCCCACCGAGGCCCTGACCCCCATCGCCCTGGCCCTGGGGCTCACCAATGGGGCTTCTGTGCTGCGCGCACGCCAGGCCCGGGAGGTCAGTGGCCACGAGCTGTTCGGCCAGCTCTGCATTGATCTGGCCGCCTGGAGCAGCTTCCTGTACTTCACCGGGGGCGCGACCAACCCCCTCATCTCGCTGCTGCTGCCCCTGGTGGCCATTGGTGCGGCGGTGCTGCCTGCCCCCCACGCCTGGGCTCTGGCCCTGCTGGCGGTGGTGTCCTACTCCCTGCTGTGGGACAACAACGAGCAGCTCGACATCTACGACTCGGGCCTCGCGGTGCACTGGCACCTGGCCGGCATGTGGCTCACCTTCAGCGTTTCGGCGGGGATCATCGTCTGGTACGTGGTGCGCATGACGGCTGCCCTGCGGGCCCGGGATCAGGCCCTGGCCGAAGCCCGGGAAGCCCGCCTGCGCAACGAACGCATCGTTGCCCTGGGCAACCTGGCCGCCGGCGCCGCCCACGAGCTAGGCACGCCCCTGGGCACCATGGCGATTCTGGCCGGTGAGCTGGCCCGCAACCCCGGACTGGATGCCGACACCCGGGAAGACGCCCAGCTGCTGCTGGAGCAGATCAGCCACTGCAAGGGCATCCTCGGCAGCCTCACCCTGCGCGCAGGCAGCCTGCGGGCCGAAGGGGCCGAGCGCCTGCCCGCCGACGCGTGGCTGGAGACCATCTTCGACCACTGGCGCACCCTGCGCCCCCACGTACCCCTCCAGACCCGGCTGGCCTGCGGCGACCCGGCTCCGGTGCTGGTGGCCGATGGCACCCTGGAGCAGGCCATCCATAACCTCATCAACAACGCCGCCGACGCCTGCCCGACCGGGATCGAATGCGAAGCCGCGATCCAGGCCGAGCACCTCGAAATCCGGGTACTGGATCGGGGCCCCGGCATGCCCGCCAAGCTGCGTGCCCAAGCGGGCCTGGCCAGCCTGGAAGGGCGCGGCGAGGGCCTGGGCATCGGCCTGCTGCTGGCCTTTGGCGCAGTGGAGCGCTGCGGCGGGCGCATCCAGTTTGAAGCCCGCCCCGGCGGCGGCACCCTCGCCCTGCTCAGCCTGCCGCTGGCCGCCCTTTGCCCTGACCTTCAAACCCGGAACCCATCATGAACGCCCAGGACGCCCCCCACATTCTCGTCATCGACGACGACCCCGCCTTCAACCGGGTGCTGACCCGGGCCCTCGGCCACCGGGGCTACACGGTGTATGGCGCTGCCGACCCGGAAAGCGCCCTCGCCCTCGCCCGGGAGCACGAACCGGAATACGTGGTGCTCGACCTCAACATCGCCGGCAGCTCCGGCCTGCGCCTCATCGAGCCGCTGCTGGAAGCCAACCCCGACAGCCGCATCCTGGTGCTCACCGGCTACGCCAGCATCGCCACCACGGTGGATGCCATCAAGCTCGGCGCCACCCAGTACCTGGCCAAGCCCGCCGATGTGGATGCGATCCTGCGCGCCCTGAACGCCACCGAAGTCGTCATCAGCGATGAGGAAGTGCCCACCAACCCCATGTCGGTGGATAGGCTGGAGTGGGAGCACATTCAGCGGGTGCTTGCAGAACACGACGGAAACATCTCGGCCACCGCCCGAGCGCTTAAAATGCACCGTCGAACCCTGCAACGCAAACTGGCCAAACGGCCGGTCAAGGAATGAACAAACCGAATCCCAACACCCCCGCCACAGACCGCACCCGCCTCGACAAATGGCTGTGGGCGGCCCGCTTCTACAAACATCGCAGCCTCGCCACCGAGGCCGTGGAGGGCGGCAAAGTCCAGCTCAACGGCATCCGGGTGAAGCCCGCCAAAGACGTAAAAATCGGTGATCGGGTAGAGATCCAGCTGGCCGAAGCGCGCTTCGTGCTCACCGTGACCGGCATCGCCGAAAAGCGCGGCAGCGCCAGCGTGGCCCAGGGCCTCTACACCGAAACCGAGGAAAGCCGCAGCGCCCGGGAGGCCCAGCGCGAAGAACGGCGCTTCGTCACCACCCCCGGTGATGATCTGCATGGCCGCCCCACCAAGCGGGATCGACGCCTGATCGGGCGCGTCAAAGGCAGCTTTTAAGCCCACCCCATAGCCCAGCTGAACGCTCTCCCGGGGAAACCCCAGGCCCGCCCGGCGGCGGGCTGCTGCTAGAGTAGGGGCTTCCGAATGCTTTCTGCCCCTCCTGGCCCATGCTGCTGCGCATTGTTTCCATCCTCTTCCCGCTGTTTGCCATTACGGCGGTGGGCTACTGGGCCGGCCGGCGCCAGCGCCCGGACTTGTCCCACGCCAACAAGCTGAACATGGACGTGTTCGTGCCGGCGCTGGTATTTGCCGCTCTGGCCAACAAAGACTTTCAGATCGCCCGCTACCTGCCCCTGCTGGGCGCCAGCCTGGTACTGGTGCTGGGCTCGGGCCTTGCGGCCTGGGGCATTGCCCGGGCCCTCAAACTGGACCCGCGCACCCTGGCGCCGCCCATCATGTTCAACAACTGCGGCAATCTGGGCCTGCCCCTGGCGGTGCTGGCCTTTGGCGACGCAGCGCTACCGCCGGCGGTGGCCATGTTCATGGTTTCCAACCTGCTGCATTTCTCGTTTGGCGCCTGGCTGCTGGATCACCACACCCGGCTCAGCAATGTATGGAAGGTGCCCTCGGTGCTGGCCACCATCGCGGGGGTGGCGGTGGGCATGGCCGGCATTCAGGTCTGGCCCCCCGCCATGGTGGCCATCAAGATGCTGGGGGATGTGTCCATCCCGCTGATGCTGTTCGCCCTGGGGGTGCGGCTCACCGAATCGCGCATCTCCGAAATCCGCCTCGGGCTCATGGGCGCCGTGCTGCGCCCGGTGCTGGGCATGCTACTGGCGGCCCTGGTGATCCAGTGCCTGCCCCTGCCGCCCCAGGAGCGGGCCCTGCTGCTGGTATTTGGTGCCCTGCCCCCGGCGGTGCTCAACTACATCTTTGCCGAGCGCTACCACCAGGAACCCGAGAAAGTGGCCTCCATCGTGCTGATCGGCAACCTGGCGGCGCTGATCTTCCTGCCCATCGCCCTGGCCCTGGGGCTGGAGTAGGCAGGGCTCGGGCCCGTAAACGCCCACGGGCAGCCTTCCTCGCGGAAAGCTGCCCGTGGGCAAAGCATACGGATGCGGATGCGAATGCCTAAAACGCGCCTGCGTTACAGCACGTAGCGCGCCAGGTCTTCCCGCTGGGCGACCATCTCGAGGCGGGCATCCACGTAGGCGGCATCCACCTGCACGCGCTCGGTGCCCGCCTTGCCGGCATCAAAGGCCAGCTCTTCGAGCAGCTTTTCCATGACGGTGTAGAGCCGGCGGGCGCCGATGTTCTCGGTCTTCTCGTTCACCTGGAAGGCGATCTCGGCCATGCGACGGATGCCTTCGGAGGCGAACTCCAGCTGCACCCCATCGGTGGCGAGCAGGGCCTCGTACTGGCGGGTCAGGCAGGCGTCGGTCTGGGTCAGGATGCGCTCGAAGTCTTCGACCGAGAGGGATTCCAGCTCCACCCGGATCGGGAAGCGGCCCTGCAGTTCGGGGATCAGATCGCTCGGGCGCGAAAGATGGAAGGCGCCGCTGGCGATGAACAGGATGTGGTCGGTCTTGACCATCCCATACTTGGTGCTGACGGTGGTGCCTTCCACCAGGGGCAGCAGATCCCGCTGCACGCCTTGGCGCGACACATCAGCCCCGTGGCTGTCGGAGCGGGTGGCGATCTTGTCGATCTCGTCCAGGAACACGATGCCGTTCTGCTCCACCATGCGCAGGGCTTCGAGCTTGAGTTCCTCGTCGTTCACCAGCTTGGCGGCTTCCTCTTCGGCCAGCAGCTTCATGGCTTCGCTGATCTTGAGCTTGCGCGACTTGGTCTTGCCGCTGCCGATGTTCTGGAACATGCTCTGGAGCTGGCTGGAGAGTTCTTCCATGCCCGGCGGGGTCAGGATTTCGGCGGTCATCCCGGGGGCGGCCACCTCAATCTCGATTTCCTTGTCGTCCAGTTCGCCTTCGCGCAGCTTCTTGCGGAATTTTTGGCGCGTCCCGTTATCTTCAGTGGCCGGCGCGGCCTCGCCAAAACCCACGGTGGGGCGGGCCGGCGGCAGCAGGATGTCGAGGATGCGATCTTCGGCCGCATCCTGGGCCCGGTCGCGCATCTTCTTGATGGCCTGCTCACGGTGGGACTTGATCGCGATTTCCACCAGATCACGGATGATGGTATCCACATCCCGGCCCACATAGCCCACTTCGGTGAACTTGGTGGCCTCCACCTTGATGAAGGGCGCGTTGGCCAGACGGGCCAGACGGCGCGCAATCTCGGTCTTGCCGACCCCGGTGGGGCCGATCATCAGGATGTTCTTGGGAGTGATCTCGCTCTTCAGGGGCTCGGCCACCTGGGCACGGCGCCAGCGGTTGCGCAGCGCAACGGCCACCGCCTTTTTGGCCTTGTGCTGGCCGACGATGTGCTTGTCGAGTTCGGAAACGATTTCCGGCGGAGTCATCTGGGTCATGGCTTGAGGACCTCGATGGTGTGGCTGTGGTTGGTGTAGATGCACAGGTCGCCGGCGATGGTGAGGGCCTTCTTGACCACGTCTTCCGGTGCCAGCTCGGTGTTTTCGATCAGGCCCCGGGCGGCGGCCTGGGCATAGGCGCCACCGCTGCCAATGGCCACGATGCCCTGCTCGGGCTCCAGCACGTCGCCGTTGCCGGTGATGATCAGGGAGTTATCCAGGTCGGCCACCGCCAGCATGGCTTCGAGCCGGCGCAGGGCCCGGTCGGTGCGCCAATCCTTGGCCAGTTCGACCGCGCTGCGCACCAGATGGCCCTGGTGCTTTTCGAGCTTGGCTTCGAAGCGCTCGAAGAGGGTGAATGCGTCGGCAGTGCCGCCCGCAAAACCGATCAGAACGCGGTCGTTGTAAAGCCGGCGCACCTTGCGCGCACTGGCCTTGATGACGATGTTCCCGAGGGTGACCTGCCCGTCGCCGCCAAGGGCCACGTGCCGGCCCCGTCGGACCGAGAGTATGGTGGTGCCGTGATATTGTTCCATCGTCCAGATGTGGGGGCTGGGTAAAAAACTTCAAGTCCCACCATCCTAGCGCCAGAAGCGGGCGGTGTCTGCCACCACTCACTCGGCCCCCAGGCAAACATCTGTCGAGGCCACACTCAGGCCAACGTCATTGATGGATAATTGTCGCGTCCCGCCCTTCAGCCCCCTGCCCTCAAGCTTCGCTCAGATGCGCTTCCTGTTCATCCACCAGAATTTTCCCGGCCAGTTCCTGCATGTGGCCCGCGCCCTGGCCGACAACCCCGCCCATGAAGTGATCGGCATCGGTGAAGCCGCCAATATCCAGGGTCGCCCAGCACTGCACCCCAGGGTTCGGGTGCTGGGCTACCCCTTCAAAGACAGTGCTTCCAAAGAAACCCATCGCTACATCCGGGACTTTGAAATTCACATCCGGCGTGCCCAGGCCCTGACCCAAATGCTGACCCAGTTGCGGGATAGCGAAGGCTTCGTGCCAGACGTGATCCTGGCCCACACAGGCTGGGGCGAAGGGCTGTTCCTGCGGGAGGTGTTCCCTGGGGCGCGCATCCTCAACTACTGCGAATACTATTACCAGGGCCAGGGGGGCGACATGGGCTTCGACCCAGAGTTTCCCCAGGGGCCAGACGCTCAGTTCAGGATTCGCATCAAGAACAGCACCCAGATCCACAGCCTGCTGGCCGCCGACGGAGGCATCTCCCCAACCCGCTGGCAGCAAAGCCTCTACCCCGCCGAATTCCGGCCCCGCATCAACATCATCCATGAGGGCATAGACACGGCCCTGGCAGCACCCGACCCCCAGGCCTGGCTCGAAATCCGGGGGCAGCGCTTCCAGGTGGGGGATGAAACCGTGACCTATGTGGCGCGCAACCTGGAGCCCTACCGGGGCTTTCACACATTCATGCGCAGCCTGTCGCGGCTCCAGGCCTTACGCCCCCAGGCCCGGGTGATCATTGTAGGTGGCAACGATGTCAGCTACGGTCAGCGCTTGCCGCCGGGGCAAAGCTACCGGAAGATCTACTGCAGAGAAGTCCAGAATCAGGTGGACTGGCGCCGGGTGTTCTTTGTCGGCAAGCTGCCCTACAAGGACTATCTGCGTGTGTTGCAGGTCTCCGCCGCCCATGTGTACCTGACCTACCCTTTCGTGCTTTCTTGGTCGATGCTGGAAGCCATGTCGGTCGGCTGCCTGCTCATCGGCTCACGCACCGCCCCTGTACAAGAGGTGATCGAAGACGGGCAGAACGGGCTGCTGACCGACTTCTTCGACCCCCAAGCCCTGGCAGACACCATCGCCCAGGCCCTCGCCCAGGGGCCCGCCCTGGCCCCCCTGCGCCAGGCCGCCCGCCAGACCATTGTGGAACGCTACGACCTGACTACCCGCTGCCTGCCCGAGATGCTGGCCCTGTTGGAGGCACGTTAGGCAGGCACCCCAGGCGAAGCACGAAATGCGGCACCCAATGCAAAAAGGGCGCGCCCCACCGGAGCACGCCCTTTTTGCATTCATGGAGCCCAAGCATCCCGGAACGCGCCGGGATCAGGGCCGTAGCTCGATGCTCGCCACCTGCTGGATGCCCATCACCTGCATCAGGGCAGCAACCATGGAGTTCACCTCTTTGAGTACCACCAGGCGACCCTGGGTGCGCAGCTGGGAAAGGATGTTGAACAGGTTGCCAGCCGAGACAAAATCCATCCGGCGCAGGCGCCCACAGTTCACATCCACCTTGGCCCGGGCGTTACCGAACTCGCCCAGGCGGCGGATGGATTCGGTGCTGGTGCCCACGATCTCGCCTTCCAGCACATAGGCCTCGGAGGGCTCATCTTCAGCAATCGCGGCCTCCACCTGGCTGGCGGTCATGTATTCGGGCGGCTCCCACGAGGGGGGGGATTCTTCGAAGGTCAGGGCGTAATCCAGGGCACGCTCTTCAAAACGCTCGGAATCGCCGGTGTATTGCAACACTTCCATCAGCAGCAGCCAGACATTTTGATGCTCGCGCCGGCCCCGGAAAACCATGCCTTCGAGCAAGGAGGCCATCTGCCCCGCGCCGACCAGATAAAGCATCACCTTGGCCTTGCGCAGACCACGCACGGCACGCAGCAGCAATTCGGCCCCCCCGGCATCCAGCCCGCGCAAGCGGCTCAGATCCAGGCGCAGGGTGCCAGCGCGCATGCCCACTTGGATCAGCTGTACAAACTGGGGCGCAGCCTGACCGCTCAGGGTGCCCGACAGGTTGATGGTCTGCACCTTGGGTTCTGCCGTCTTGGCGATCCCCTGGGGGGACAGATCCACCCAACCCGGCGGAGAGCGTTCGAACTCCCGGGCAAACATCAGGCTCAGGGACTCAAAGCGCTCTTTCTGGCCCGCCAGACGGGCCAGATCCATCAGCATGGTCCACAACACCTCACGGGCGTCCTGGGAAAGGGGGGTTTTGAGAGCTGCCTCCAGCACCTCCCGGGCTTCATCATCAGAACCGTTGGCGTAAAGGATGGCTGCTTCTTCAGCAGCGGGCGGAATCTCATCCCCCCCCTCATCCACCTGCACCTTCTCGGCACAGAGGGCCAAGGCGCGCGCCATGTCGCCCCCTGCCACAGTGAAGTCAAGGGATGAGTCTGGCTTCGCCCGGGCCAGCTTGGCAGCCCCCGAAGCGCTGGGCTCGGTGCCGGAAGTTGTCCGTGTGCGAGGTGCAGGGGTTCCGGCAGGCGGTGCGGGCTTCTTGCCGAAAAAAGGTAGCACCACGACGAAAACCTCCTAAAGAGTCAGTGAAAAGTGAGTGACAAGTGACACAATTTTAAAGGATAGCACCAGCAACCCGTAAGCCAGGGTGACTTATATCCTGTTGGCAAACATTCCGAATGGCATAGCCAGGCTCAGCATGACCATGGCACAGATCGGCCCGTAGGGCTGATCCCATACCAAAGACACCCCAAACGCCACAGTATGGCCCAAGATGCC
>JAJTBM010000040.1 GCA_021286885.1 Rhodocyclales bacterium | reverse complement strand
CCCCCCGGACAGGTGGTGCTCACCGAAGGCGTGGGCGCAACCTTCATCCCGTTTGATGCACCACTGGCAGAACCATCCACGGTGAAGTAGTCCCGCAGGGACATGTTGCTCACCGCCTGGGAGCCATTGGTGACAGTAATCGTCAGCCGGCTGACCTCCCCGGGGAAGGTCAGGGTATTCGGCGAAGTGGTTTTCACCACAACCAGACTGGTGGGCGCAGCGTACTGCAGGGTACCACTCACCGCATTGACGTTCTTCACCGTGCCGCCTTCGGCGGTAATGCTGCCCACCGGGATGGTATTCACCCAGTTGCTGGAGCCCGTGGCGGTCACATCAAACAGCATGTCACAGCTGGAGTTGGCCGCAATCGTGGCCCCCGTCATGGTGATGGTGCTGGCCCCCGCCACCGCCGTAAAGCTCGGGCTGCCCGAGCAGGTGGAATACGCCTTGGGCGTACTGGCCAAAACCATGCCCGTGGGCAGCGGGTCCGTCACGCTGACCGTATTGAGCGGCGCCGTGCTGCTGTTGCTCAGGCGCACCGTCACCGTCGAAGTACCGCCCGAACTCACCGAAAGCGGATTGAAGCTCTTGGTGCCAGAAAGGGCCGAGGTGTAGACCAAGGTTGCAGTGTTACTGCTGATGGGGCCCACCGTGGTGGTCCCACCATTCAAATAAGAAGCGGTACTGGTAACGGTGGCCACATTGTTATAGGTGCCCGCGCTCCCCACTACATTCACCTGGATGTAACACGAACCCGGATCGGACTGCCCGCTATCGGCCCGCCCCGGCACCGTCCCACCGTTCAGGCTGATCGAAGTGTTGCCCGGCACAGCACTGAGCGTGCCGCCACAGGTGGTGGTCGCATTCGCCGGCGTAGCCACCCGCATGGCGTTGCCGCTGCTACTGGGCAGGGTATCGCTGATGCTCAGGTTGGTCAGGGCACGCACGGAGTAGTTCTTGACCACGATCTTCATCGTGGACACCGTCCCTTCCGGGTGGGTGATGCTGCTCACGCCATCGAAGGTCTTGACCACCGCATCGCTGGGGGTCAAGGGCGTGGGGGTCGTCCCCGCAGAGGTGGACGAGCCCGTGCCGTTACACATCCGGCTGCTGCCAGAGCCATAACACACCGCACCTGCAGGAATATTGTTGGTCACCGTCGAGCTGGACGCCGTCGTGGGCGTCATCGCAAAAAACAACAGCTGACAGCTGCCGTTGGCAGGCACCGTCGACAAGGTGAACACCGGGTTGGTGCTCCACAAGGGGCTGGCAGAAGTCACCGTACTGGCAACGCCCGAACAATTCCCCGCGGGATAAAACTGAGGGGTGTAATTGACCCCATCAATGGTGCCCGTCACAAACTGCATGCCATCCGCCAGGATGTCGGACACATCCACATTCGTAAGGGCAGCGGCCGTCTTATTGGTGACCGTCACCGAAAAACGTACCGGATTCCCGGGAGGCACATTGACCAAGCCCCATGCGGTCTTGGCTACCGTGAGCTGGTCCGTAATGCCATCCGCCACCACGATGCTGGCGCTCGCCTTCTGGCTGATGATGGTGCTCTCGTAGCCCGTGACCTTGACGGCCTTTTCATTCAAGGTGTTCTCATAGGTGATGGGCACACCCGTGGTCTGCACCGTCCCGGTGAAATTGGCACTCACCGTACAGCTACCCCCCGCAGGAATGGTAGCGCCCGTCAGGCGGATACCATCGCCACTGCTGATCACGCTGGCCGAGCCCCCCGCACAGGTGGTGGAAGCCGAAGTGGCCACCAGACCATAGCTGGTTCCCGCAATCGCATCGATCGGGTTATCGTCGAAATAAACGCTGGTAAGCGGCGCGCTCCCATCGTTATACAAGGTGATGGTCAGGGAGCTGCTGCCCCCGTTGGCGAGCGCCGCGTTGTTGAACACCTTGGTGACCCGCAGCGGTGACTTGATCGCGACCGATGCGCTGGCATCCGCACCGGCATTCACCCCAATGGCGGTCGTCAGATTCGTGGCGGGGATGGTGTTGGTGACGCTACTCAGCGCATAAGCATCTGCCGTACTTGCGGCCTCCACATTGACAGTGAAGGTACAGGAACCGTTAGTCGCCCCCACCGCCGCAGGCAGGCTTCCCCCCATGGTGATGCTGGTCGCACCGGCCACCGGGCTGAAGGTGGGGCTTGCCCCCCCATTGTTACAGCTGGCCGTCGCACCTGGCGTGGCGGCAACCTTCAGGACAGGACTCCCCGACACGGTGGGGAACGCATCGGTGAGGCTGAAGCCGCTCAGCGCCACGGGGTTGCTGTTGGTCGCCGTGATGGTCAACACAGCCGAGCTTCCCCCCAGGAACAAGGTGGATTTATCGAAGCTCTTGCTGATGGTCGGCTGCGTCACCGAGTTTACGTGGATACTCTGGGAAGCATCCCCCGCGTTGGCCAGGCCGCCACTCCCCGTCACACTGCCGGCAGGAATCAGGTACTGGTAGTCGTTCCCTGCACTCGCATACGTCTGGACGGTGACGGGCAGGATGATGGAACAGTAACCATCCACATCGATATTCGAAGCATTTTTAGCACGGGGCGGTATCACCCCTCCGCTCAGGCTCACTCCGTGCTGCCCGGTCGTGGCAGTCAGGGTGCCCACCCCCGCGCTGGTCACGCCCGCTGCGGTGGTACAGGTATAAGTGGGCGCCCCCGCCACCAGCAGGCCATTCGCCCCCGTCCCCGTCATGGCATGACTGAAAGTCACGCCGGTGGCCGTCGTGGTACCGCTATTGGACAGGATCACCTGAAGATATGTGGTATCCCCAGGATAAATGTTTGCCGAATAGGCGCCAGAACCATTCTGCGCCATGCTGACCGACGCACTCAGCGCCGCATAGGCCGAATTGCCGCCCACCACCCCCGCAATAAGCAACGCCATGCGCAGCAAGATCTGCTGCATATACCTACTACCCGGTTTTTGCTGCCCACTACAGGAATGCTTTTTCAACATATGCTATATGCCTATTTTGGCCGTGCAATTACATAAGATTGCGCCCAGACGCAAGGTGCGCAAATCTACACATATAGTCATGATAATCACGCAAGAACAGCTGGCATAGACCTACCCCATCAAACAAATGAAAACCCGTGACTGGCGTCACACATCTTATAAAAAACGCCTTCTACAAAAACAAACACCCGGATTTTCAAACCCACACTTTATGCCCGCATGGCACAAGAATCAGGATGGTAAATTTGCACAATTATTTGTTAAGCATGCAACAACCGCACTGCAATCCTGGAAACCCCTAACACTCCCACTGCGGGATAAAATGTTGGGCACATAAACCCTAGGTTTGACATCCACGCATGGACACCACCCCACGCGCCAGCCCCCGGGCCGCCGCCAGCAATGCAGCCCACATCCTGATTGTCGACGACTCCCTGGATGAGCTCAGAGCCCTCAAATCCCTGCTGGATGCCCATGCATTCCGCCTTTCCATCGCCTTCGACGGACACCAGGGCTATCAACGTGCCCAACTTCTCCAACCCGACCTGATCCTGATGGATGTGCGCATGCCGCGCCTGAACGGCTTTGCCACCTGTCGCCTGCTTCAGGAGTGTCCGAGCACCCGCACCATTCCCGTCATATTCCTGACTGCCGCCAGCACACCCGATGAACGCCTGAGTGGCCTCACCATCGGCGGAGTTGATTACATCAACAAACCATTTAATGCCGAAGAAGTCCTGGCCCGGGTACGCATTCACCTGCGTCTGGCGGCCCAGAACCGACAGCATGCACAGGCTCATACAAATACGCCCACTCCTTCAGAAAATACAAAAAACATAATCAATGACTCTGGCGAGATCCTTCTTCAGGCTTGCATCCGGCTGATTCGTAGCCGCCTGTCCGAAGAGCTCACCGTCACCGGTATTGCATCCGAATTGGGCAGTTACGAAAAGAAACTCTCCAGCCTGTTTCGCGAAAAGACCGGAATGACGGTTTATGCATTCCTGCGAGAAGAGCGACTCAAAACCGCCCGCATCTGGCTGGGAGAAACAAGCACCAGCGTGCGCGAAATTGCCGAGCAATTGGGATTTCAAAATGCGGGCAATTTTGCCACCGCATTCAAATCCCGTTTTGGCGTCACACCCAGTAGTTACCGCGAATCCGTGCTCAGCACGCGAGATGCCTGCCCCGAAATTTAAGCGCATGGCTTCATGCGGGTTGAAACCGTGCCTGCTGCTCACATGGTTTCTCTGGCTTCTTCTGCCAAGCATCGGGAGCGCTGCCATGGTGCTCGTCACCGCACAACTGCAGCATCTGCCCCTGCATTCGACGGTGGAAATGCACGTTGATTCCGCAGGCATCACCCATCCTGATCCTGACCGGATTCTCACCGACGGGCGCTTCAGCCCCGTCACCCAAGGCCAGCTCGTTCCCGGATTCAGCGCCCACCACTACTGGCTGCGCCTCACGCTTGCCAACCCGGAGAACGTACCCCGCACCGTCTGGCTACAAACCGGATCACCCCGACTGCAAGAGGTGACCCTCTACCAAGGAAAGCCAGGCGCCTGGCAGCAAGACGTGAGTGGCATCAACCACCCCATGAGCCGCCATACGTTAGACACGGCGGACCCGGTCTTTCCCATCACCTTGCAAGCGGGCGAAGAACGACAACTGCTCTGGCACGTCAGCTCCCAAACGGCTATTTCGATGCAGCCCAGCCTGTGGGCGCCGGAAGCCTATCGCCGCCAAGAGAGCCTGAATCTGCTCATTCGTGGGCTGGAGCTGGGCGCAGCAGGTGTGCTGAGCCTGTACAGCCTGCTTCAATTTTTTTCGATTGGGCTGCGGGGCTACGCGCTTCACGGTATTTCGATACTGGGGTTTATTGTTTACGAACTGGCCATGACCGGCATGGGCTTTCGCTTTCTGTGGCCCGAAGCCCCAGGCTGGGCCACCTGGTCGGCCTCCATCGGCATCAACGTATCCCTGGCCGGCTTTCTGCTGTTCTTCAGGGACTTGTGCAACACCCGCACGCTCATGCCCCGGCTGGATAGGGCCCTGCGCCTGGCGGTGCAAGGCTTGGCCGTCATGATGCTGCTTGCCCAATGCCTCGACTATCGCACCGGCGCCCAGCTCGGCAACATGCTGTGCATTGTGCTGACCTTCACCCTGCCCCTCATTGCCGGCTGGGCATGGCTACGCGTTCCAGATACCGGCTGGGCCTATCCCCTGGCCAGCCTGTTGCTGGGCATCGGC
Organism: Rhodocyclales bacterium; assembly: GCA_021286885.1. GTDB lineage: Bacteria > Pseudomonadota > Gammaproteobacteria > Burkholderiales > Rhodocyclaceae > Zoogloea. Next base: position 8,667 of record JAJTBM010000040.1, on the reverse strand, counting down.
AATCTCACCCGGGTTCTGGAAGCCATGGGCATCATGACGAGCGAGCAGTGGTCGCGCCTGGGCGTCCCCCTGGCCAGCGTGGCGTGCACCGTCCTGATGCTGACCGCCTTCACCCAGCAGGTCCGCCGCGTACGCCTGCAGAAAGACGCCGCCAACGCGGCCCTGCTGGCCTACCGCACCCAAGAGCAAACCCGCCTGGAAGAACTGGTCACCGTCCGCACCCAGGCGCTCAAAATCGCCCTGGAGACCGCCCAGGCCGCCAATGCGGCCAAAACGGGCTTGCTGGCCCACATTAGCCACGATCTGCGGGCACCGCTCGCCACCATCATTTCCTGCGTGCGCCAAATCGGCCATCCGGGGATGGATGCCCCCACCGTCCATCAAGCAATTGAAAACAATGCCCGTCATCAGTTGGAGCTGGTGGACGAGCTCATCGATTACGCCCAGGGCGAACTGGGCGATCTGCCTTTGCAGATCCAGCCCGGCAACTGGCACGACTTCACGGAGAGCATTGCCCACGACGCCCGCCACCTGGCCCAAAACAACCAGTTCGAGCTCGCCAGCGACCCCGACCTCCCGAGCATCGTGTATGCCGATTACCGCCGGCTGCGTCGCATCCTGCTCAATCTCCTTTCAAACGCCGGCAAATACACCCACAACGGGCACATCTGCCTGCGCATTGAGCGACGACTGCCGAGCAGCAGCGGTGCGCACATCAAACTGCGCTTCAGCATCAGCGATACGGGCATCGGCATGTCCCAAGCCACCCTGGACGCACTGTTCACCCCCTTCGAGCGGGGCAGCAACGCCCTCACCGAGGAAGGCACAGGCCTGGGTCTGGTGATTGCACGCAGCCTCACCCACGCCCTGGGAGGTGAATTGGATGTGGTCAGCACCCTCCAGCAGGGAAGCTGCTTCTCCTTCACCCTCGGCTTCAGTTACGACCCCCACGCCCACGCCCTTCCCAACCCCCGCGCCCAGGTGCATTTGCTGCTGCTCGCCCCTACCCAAGGCCAGGCTGAGTTACACAGCCTGATCGCCCCCATCCAAAGCGCCAACCACCCGATCACCACCGTGCACCATGCCGCCGACGCCATATCCCTGCTGGATCAAGGGCGGGCAGCGGTGCTGCTGATCGCCCCCGGGCTGACCCAAACGGCCATTCAAGACGCCCTGGATGCCGCCCACACCCGCCGCACGCCCATCCCCACGGTATTTCTGGGTGCCACACCACCGCCCCTGGCGCCCGGACAATACTTTGATGCAACGCTTCCCCTGCCCATCTCCCCAGCGTACTGGCAGGAGATGCTGGCATCCCTGCTGCATCAGTCCCCCTCGGGCCCGACGCTGGAAAAGCCCGATGCCGCCCACCTCCAGGCCCTGCGCACATTCATCGCAAATGGGCAAATCAGCGATATCGAAGCCTGGGCCACCCAACTGCGGGAACACGCCCCTCAGCATCGCGCCTTTGCCGACGCAGTTTTGCAGGCGGTGGCAGACCTGAATCTGGAGCAGCTGGAGCATTACTGCGTGTGATGAGAATTTTCATCAAATCCCATGCAAATGTGCGGTTTTACGCAGATCGCTCATTCCAAGCCCATGAAAATCAAAGGACTTAACTCTAATTAACATCGCAGATCGTATGAATAGTAAATCATTTCACTGCTAACACAGGCCCCATGGCTCTAGAGGGGTCACGCCCACCCACCGGTGCGCGCCCCATACGCTCCAAGGAATGTCCGTTTGACTCACGTTTCTCTGCGCCCCACCTCCATCCTCCCGCCCCCCCTCGCAATCCCTGATCACCATCTGGGTGACATTCTGGGCATGGGCAGCTACGGCACCGTTTACTTGGCCACCCGCCAGGACAACGCTGAACGCCGTGCCGTCAAAATGGTGCGGGTCGATGCCGACCAACGCCGCCTGGAACGCTTCCGGCGCGAAACCCGGCTGTGCGCAGCCCTGCATCATCCCCATATCGTGCACTTGCTGGATCAGGGGGAAAGCCTGCCCTGGGTGTACGCGGTGTTCGAGCACGTCCCGGGCATCACCCTGCGCCAAAAACTGCTGCAAGACGGCCCCCTGGACCCGCTGGAAGCAGGACGGCTCATGCTGCAGGTACTGGACGCCCTGGCCTGCGCCCATCAGGCGGGGATCGTGCATCGGGATCTCAAACCCGAAAACATCATGATCGCCACCTATGGGGTGGTGGGCCATGCCAAGGTGCTGGATTTTGGCATCAGCACCCTGATGCCCGACTTCCGGGACGAAAGTTATCGCAGCCTCACCCTGGACAGCGAATGTCTGGGCACCCCCGCCTACAGCGCACCTGAACAACTCCGGGGAGAAGCCACCAGCCCCCGCTCCGACCTCTACGCCTGGGCGCTGATTTTTCTCGAATGTCTGCTCGGGCGGCCCCTGGTGGAAGGCAGCACGGTGGCCGACGTGTTCTACCAGCAACTCTCTCCCCACGAACTCACGCTCCCCCGGGCCATTGGGCTCCACCCCCTGGGGGCCCTGCTGCGCAAGGCCTTGCGCAAGCGCTGGAGCGAACGTGCGACCTCAGCCCAGGCGCTGCTGCACGAGCTCACGCGCCTGCGTCTGGACGATCTGGTAGGACTCAGCAGCCCCCCTCCCCTACCGGGCAGCGGCCTGATCGCTACCCAGACCCTCACGCCCCATCCGCCCACGGGCGAGAAACGCCAGGCCACCCTGTTGTGCTGCGGCTTGACCCTCTGGGCTGGCACCGACGGCGGCTGCCACGGGCCGGCGGGCTTCGAGCAACAAGAACACCTGCTGCGCGATGCCTCCCTGGGGCTGCAGGAACGGGCCCAGCAACGGGGCGCCACGCTCCTGGGCTCCCTGGGCAACCGTTTCAGCCTCATCTTTGGCTATCCGCGCAGCACCGAAAGCGATGCCCGGCTCGCCGCCCTGGCTGCAGGCGAAATGCTGCACCGCCTGGAAGCCGACTTTCAGCCCCGGGCCCGGGCCCTGGGCGCCCGCCTGGAGCTGCGCATCGGCGCCCATACGGGACTGGTGCTGGTGCATCCCCACGAAGTCTCGCCGGGCAGCGCCCTGAATATGGCCCTGCTGATGGAGAACGCCGCCGAGGCCGGCCAGGTGCTCGCATCCGAGAGTTTTTGCCAGCGCCTGCAAGGACGCGTTCGTTTTGAACCCGTCGCGCCCCTGGGGCGTGCCGACGACGCAAGCATCCCCGCCTTCCGGATGCGAACGGACACCCTGCACGCCCTCGAAACACAGCACGGGATGGACGCCTGGCACCAGCACTGCATTGGTCGGGAAACCCAACTGGCCGCCCTCACCCACGCCTGGGCCCAGGTGGAACATGGCAGCGGCAGCACATGGCTGCTGCGCGGCGAAGCCGGGGTGGGCAAATCCTGTCTCGCCACCGCCCTGCAGCACCACGTTCAAGCCCAGGGCGGGCGCTGCCTGTGGGCCCGGGCCCTGCCCGAACTGGAACACAGCGCCCTCGCCCCCCTGCTCGCCCTGCTGCACGATCAACTCGGCCCCCAAGAGAGCCCCGCCCAGCAAATCGCACGCCTCACCCAACACCTGCACGCAGCCGGCTGCGAAACGGAACGGGTGCTGCCCATCCTGTGCGTGTGGCTCGGCCTGCCCCCCGGGCGCCCCAGCTCGGCCTCTCCCGCCCTGCAAAAACGCTTGCTGGTGGAAAGCATTCTCCAGTGGCTGCGCTGGCAGGCCCAAAGCGCCCCCCTGCTGTTGATGGTGGAAGACCTCCATTGGGCCGATGCGGCCACCCTCGAATGGCTGGAGCATGTCGCCACCAGCCTGCGCAGTGCCCGCATCCTGCTCGTACTCAGTGCCCGCCCCCATTGGGTACAACCCGCCACGCTGGCCCTCCAGGTGCTGGAGCTGCCCCGCCTGGGCAACCAGGATGCTGCCCAACTGGTACGCCAGGCCCTGGCGCCCCGCGTCCTGGCCGATGAAGTGGTGGAGCAGATCGCGGCACGCACCGACGGCATCCCCCTGTTCATCCTCGAACTTGCCCGGATGCTGCTCGAACAAAGCCTGGAGCTGCGGGACGGCATCTGGCACTGCCGCCCCGGCGCCCCTCTGGCGCACATCCCCGTCACCCTGCGGGACTCCCTGGATAGCCGCTTCGAACACCTGGGGCCGGCGCGCCCCGTGATCCACTGGGCCGCCACCTTGGGCCGGGAGTTCGACCTGGCCCTGCTCCAGGCCTGCACCACGGGTAGCGGACTGGCCCTGGAGCAGGGCTTGCAGATTCTGCTGGAGGCCGACCTCATCGCCCCGCTGGACGACGGGCGGCGCTACGTCTTCCGTCACGCCCTGATTTGCGACACCGCCTACGCCCACATGCTGGAAGCCCAGCGCACCCGGCAACATGCCGTGGTCGCCCGCTGCATGCGCCAGCTCTACCCCGCCCGGGTGGATGAAGCCCCGGGCCTCATCGCCCACCACTACAGCCAGGCTGGCCTGCTGGAAGACGCCCTCCCCCTGGGGCTGGCCCAGTTGCGCATCACCCAGCTGCGCTCCCTCAATGACGCAACCCTGGCCTACGCACCCCAGGTCCAGGGCTGGCTGGATGCGCTCCCCCCGCATCTGGCCGCCCCGGCCCGCCTGGAAGTGCATGCTTACGTCACCCAGGCGCTGATGAACAAACACGGCTGGGCCCACGCCCAGGTGGCCAGCCAGATGCGGGAAGCCGAATCCCTGCTGAGCGGCGCCCTGTCGCCCACCCTCCGGGCGCGCCACCTCTGGTCGCCCCTCACCTACTACCACGTGGCCAGCGCCCGGGGGGAGGTCATGCGGCTCGCCCAAGAGCTGGAAAAACTCGCCCTGGAAGCCCCCGAAGAAACCGTTGCTGCCCAACTGTGGCTGGGGCTGGCCCACTTCTCGGAAGGCCATTTCGACCAGGCCGAACGCGCCCTAGGGCGCGCCCTCGCCGCCCACACCGACGCCCTCCATGCCCACCACGCGGCTGACTTCGGTTTTGATACCCGGGTCTGGGCCCTCGCCACCCGGGGGCTGGTACGCTGGGGCCGGGGCGAGGATCAGGCCGCCCTGACGGACTCCCTGGAGGCCGTTGCCCGCGCCCGCCAAATCGACCACATTCCCTCCCTGGGGATCGCCCTGCTCTACCTGGCCCTGGCCTACCAGGGGCGCGACGACGCCGCCCATGCCCGCAGCACCTGCGACGAACTCCTGACCCTGGCCCACCAGTACGGACTCCCGGCCTTCATCGGCTACGCCTTCATCATCCGTTGCTGGAGCACCGGAGAGCTTCCCCCTGCCGATAGCGCCATCCAAACCCTGTGGGACATGGGCTGTCGCTACTGCCAAACCTACTACCGGGCCTTCGGCATTCAAAACCTGATGCAGGCCGGGCGCTGGGCAGAAGCCCTGACACGGCTTGAAACCGCCCTGGCGCTGGTCACCGAACTACAAGAAGGGCTGCATCACAGCGAACTGCTCATCCTCAAGGCCCGCTGCCTGCTGGCCCAGGGGCAAACATCTGCAGCAGGCCCGGTACTTCTTGCCGCCCACCAGACGGCCCTGGACGGCGGCAAGCAACGCAGCGCAGATGCCGCCTGGGCGCTGCTCCAGGCCCACGCCCCCGAACAGGTGGGCTAAAGCTAAACACGGCTCAGAAAGACGCCCATGGCCATCCTGTACAACCCCCACTCCATGCAGGCCTTGATGCTGAGGCCCATCCACACCTTTGGCCGCCACCCGGCCTCCTGTCTCACGACCCTCGCTGCGCCCGACATTTCCAAGATCCACGCCCTGGTGCGCTGGACAGGTGCCACCTGGGAGCTGTGCGACCAAAGCCGCAACGGAACCCTCATCAACGGCCAACGCCCCGAAAGCGGCTGCTGGGTGCCCCTGCAAGAGGGCAATACCCTGCACTTTGGCACCCAGCCCGATTGCAGCTGGCTGGTGGTGGATCTGACGCCCCCTGAAGTCTGCCTGTTTGCGCTGGACGGCAGCCTGCGCTGCATCCCCCTCAGCCCGGGTGAAAACCTGCTCCCCCAGGAAAACGCCGCCGAAGCCAATTTGTACGCCACCCAGAACAGCTGGGTATTGGATGGGCTGGAAGGCAGCCGCCCCCTGGCCGACGGCGACTGGATCACCCTGGCCGACGAGCGCTGGGAGTTCGTGCTGGGCCTGGACCTGGGCGCCACCCAGCAACTGCACCTGGAGCGCAGCCCCGGCGCTGCCCCGCTGTTTGAATTCCGGCTCAGTCAGAATGAAGAACACACCACCCTGCACCTCGTTCTGGGAAATGAACGGCGGGATCTGGGAGAGCGCATCCACCACTACATGCTGCTCACCCTCGCCCGCCAGCGCCTTGAAGATGCCCAACGGGGGCTGGACGCCTCCAGCCAGGGCTGGCTGGCCATGGATGAACTGGCCCGCATGCTGGGGGTGGACGAGCCCTATCTGAACATTCAAATCTTTCGCGCACGCCAGCAGGTGCACCGCAGTCTGGACGAACGCCCCAGCGACTTGCTGCTGCTGGAGCGGCGGCGGGGCGAACTGCGGTTTGGTGCCCATCCGTTTCGGGTGTTCAAGGGCGAGCACGAAGAAAGCGCCTTCCAGCCCCCGCCCGCCTGAACCCGCCCCGGGCAGCCCGAGGCCAGGCACTTTCAGGTAAGCTTGCGCCCCATGTCTGTATTCACCCCCGTCACCGAAGCCGACCTCGCGGATTGGCTCAAGAATTACGCCATCGGCCAGCTGGAAAACCTCCAGGGGATCTCGGCCGGTGTGCAGAACAGCAACTTCTTTGCGACCACCAGCCTGGGTCGGTATGTGCTCACCCTGTTCGAGACCATGCCCCGGGCGGAGCTGCCCTTTTACCTGCACCTGATGGCCCATCTGGCGCGCCACGGCCTGCCCGTGCCCGCGCCCATCGCCAACCGGGACAACGAGTACTTGGGCACCCTCTCGGGCAAGCCCGCCGTGCTGGTCAGCCGGCTGGCAGGCCGTTCAGTCATGGACCCCAGCCCCGCCCATTGCGCCCGCATGGGCAGCATGCTGGCCGGGCTGCATCTGGCCGGCAGCTCTTTTGGCCGGCGCCAGGCCAACCCCCGGGGTGCCGAATGGCGCCAGGAATGCGCCGCCCGCATCCGCCCCCAGCTGAGCCCTGAAGAACAGGCCGAACTCGATGCCGAGATGGCCTTCCAGGCTGGTTTCGACCTGGCCGCCCTGCCCCAGGGGGTGATCCACGCCGACCTGTTCCGCGACAACGTGCTGTGGGACGGGGAGTTCATCGGTGGGGTGATCGACTTCTACTTCGCCGGACGCGATGCGCTGCTGTTTGACGTGGCCGTGACCCTCAACGACTGGTGCGCCCTGCCGGATGGCGCGCTGGATGCCGAACGCAGCACGGTCTTCCTCTCCAGCTACGCCGCCTCGCGCCCCTTCACCGCCGCCGAGCGGGCCGCCTGGCCGGCCATGCTGCGGGCGGCGGCCCTGCGCTTCTGGCTCTCCCGGCTCGAAGACTTCCACCGCCCGCGCAGCGGCGAACTGGTGCTGGTCAAAGACCCCAACGAATACCGGCGCATTCTGGCCCTGCGTGCCCAGGCCCACGCACTTCCCGCCCTGCCCGGCTGACCCCTGTCTTTCCTGCTGCCCGATCCGCCCCCGGATTTGAAGTCCGGGCCGGATCCGGCTAGCATTCGACGCACGCTGGTTGCAGCGCAACATCCTGAATCATCACCCGTTTCACCCCAATACCATGAGCGCAGCGCCCCCGCCGGCCTTCCACCCCCATAACGCCGCCCGCCACCCCAAGCCCCGGCATGTCTCCACCATCGCCAGCCTGCACTGGCTGCAGGATGGCTGGAAAAACTTCCTGGGCGCCCCCGCCGTATGGCTGGCGATCAGCACCATTTTCTTTCTGATGCTGTTCATCCTCGGCCTGGTGCCGGTGCTCGGTTGGGCCGTGGTGCTGCTGGGCTTTCCGGTGATGGTGGCCGGCATGGTGCTCGGCTGCCATGCCCAACATCAGGGCCAATCCCTGCGCATCGAACACCTGTTTGCCGGGCTACGCACCCATGCGGGCAACCTGGCCCTGGTGGGGGTTTTCTACCTGCTGGGCGGGCTGCTGGCTGGGTTGATCTCGGTGATGGTGAGTGGCGGCGCGCTGCTCACCGGCTACATTCTGGGCCTGCTGCACGGGCTGGGGCTCACCGTCATCAGCGCAGTGCTGCTGGGCAGCGTGATCTTCACCGTGCTGTGGGTGCTGCTCATCACCGCCCTGTGGTTTGCCGCGCCTCTGGTGGTGCTGCGTGCCACCCCGCCGCTGGATGCGATGAAGCTCTCGCTCCAGGCCTGCTTCAACAACTTTGGCGCCTTCGCCTTCCTGGGCATCCTGATCTACGTGCTGATCTGGGTGGCCATGATCCCCGCCGGGCTGGGGGTGCTGGTGCTGATCCCGGTACTCGCCGGCACCGTGTATGCCTCCTACCGGGACGTGTTCCCCACCGAGGGCTGAACCCATGCAGGCCCATATTCTTCCTGCCCGCCACGGCTGGCACTGGGTGCGCGACGCCTTCGCCCTGTGGCGCAAGAACCCCGCCCTGCTCACCTTTCTGGTGTTTGGCTACTGGCTAGTGCTGGTTCTGATCGGCAGCATTCCCTACCTGGGGCAGATCGCCA
>JAJTBM010000039.1 GCA_021286885.1 Rhodocyclales bacterium | reverse complement strand
CGTAGACCTCTTCGAGCTTCTGCTTGGCTTCCATCACCTCGCCGAGGCCGGATTCCACCTCTTCGCGCACGGTTTTGTTAGCGTCCAGCTGGGGCTCCTGGGGCAGGTAGCCGATGGACATATTGGGCTGCCACTGGACTTCGCCGTCGTATTCCTTTTCCACGCCGGCCATGATCTTGAGCACGGTGGACTTGCCCGCGCCGTTCAGGCCCAGCAGGCCGATCTTGGCGCCCGGGAAGAAGGAGAGGGAAATATCCTTGATGATCTGCCGCTTGGGCGGGACGACCTTGCTCACGCGGAGCATGGACATGACGTATTGGGCCATGGGTGCCTTTCAAAAAGCCGATAACACAAAGGCGTGACTTTACCCTAGAAGGGGGTGGCCCGTCCCGTGCCGGGCGGCCCTGGGGGCCATGTTCGGCGCGGAATCGCGCCCGTACTCAAGCCAAAATCAGGCCAAAAACTGCAGGCTCGCAAGCCGCGCATAGAGCCCATCCCGGGCCATCAGCTCGGCGTGGCTGCCCTGATCCACAATCCGCCCCGCATCCATCACCAGAATCCGATCAGCCTTTTGCACGGTGGCCAGGCGGTGGGCGATGACCAGGGTGGTGCGCCGGGCCATGAGCCCGTCCAGGGCCTCCTGCACCATGCGTTCGCTCTCGGCATCCAGGGCAGATGTGGCCTCATCCAGCAGCAGAATGGGCCGGTCGGCCAGCAGCGCCCGGGCAATCGCAATGCGCTGGCGCTGGCCTCCCGAGAGGCGCACGCCCCGTTCGCCCAGCTCAGTGTGGTAGCCCTCCGGCAGCGCGCAGATGAACTCATGGGCGAAGGCCGCCCGGCAGGCCGCTTCCACCTCGGCCTCGGGGGCTTCGGGGCGGGCGTAGCGCACGTTTTCCAGCACCGAGCCGGCAAAGATCACCGCATCCTGCGACACCAGCGCCATGCGCGCCCGCAAAGCCTGGGGATCGCAGGCGGGCAGGGGCACCCCATCGATCCGGATTTCGCCCTGGGCCGGATCGTAAAAGCGCAGCAGCAGCTGGAACAAAGTGCTCTTGCCCGAGCCCGAAGGGCCCACCAGGGCCAGGGTTTCACCCGGCGCCACCTGCAGGCTGAAATCATTCAGCGCCGGCTGATCGGGCCGGCTGGGGTAGCTGAAGCGCACCCCGACAAACGCCAGTGCGCCCCGGGCGGGCTCGGGCAAGGGCTGGGGATGGGCGGGGCAGCCGATGTCGGCCCGGGTCGCCAGGATTTCCCGCAGGCGTTCGCTTGCGCCACTCGCCCGCTGAAAATCTCCCCACACTTCAGACAGGGTGCCCAGGCTGCCGGCCACAATGGCGGCGTAGAACACGAAGGCGGAAAGATCCCCCGCACTCAGGCGCCCGGCCAGCACATCATGCCCCCCGAGCCACAGGATCACCGCAATCGCGCCGAACACCAGCAGGAGCACGGCCGCCACCAGCCGGGCCCGGTTGGCAATACGTTCCCGGCTCACCCCAAAGCCGGTTTCGACCTGACGCGCAAAGTCGGCCCGGTCGGCATCTTCATGGCCGTAGGCCTGGACGGTGCGGATTTCGTGGATGCTCTCGTCGATCCGGTTGCCCAGGGCCGCCACCTGGGCCTGGCTTTCCTTGGCCAGACGGCGCACCCGGCGCCCGAACAGCAGAATCGGCGCCACCACCACCGGCACCCCGGCCAGGGTGAGCAGACTCAGCTTGAGGCTGGTGCCCAGCATCATCACCAGCCCACCCACCAGGAGCAGGCTGTTACGCAGCGCAATCGACAGGCCGGAGCCAATCAGGTTTTCGATCTGGGTGGTATCGGCGCTCAAACGGGCCACGATCTCGCCGGTGCGCCCCGCTTCAAACCAGGCCGGGGGCAGGGTGAGCAGGTGGTCAAACACCCGCTTGCGCAGATCCGCCGTAACCCGTTCGCCCAGCCACGACACCTGATAAAACCGCAGATAGGTAGAAGAGGCCAGCAGCGCCACCAACCCAAAAGTAATCGCCAGACTACGATCCAGCCAGGCCGGATCCCGGGCCGCAAACCCCTGGTCAATCACCAACCGCAGGCCCTGGCCCACACTCAACATGGTGCCCGCCGCCACCAACAAGGCCACTCCAGCAATCAGCAGGCGCAGGCGATAGGGACGAAGCAGATCAGGCAAGAGTTGCAGCATTTAAGGCTTTCGGAGGTGGCAGGCGAATGATGCTAACCGATACCTCATCCATCCGAGTCCGGTAGCATCCGCATTTTTGCATCGGAAGATTGCTTCATGACGAATTGCCCCCTGACCGCCGGCATCACCCTGCTGATGGCGCTCCTGATGTTTGGCACCTGTTTTGCGGTGGGTAGGGCCCGCCATACGTACGGCATCGTCGCCCCGGCTACCACGGGGCATCCTACCTTCGAGCGCCTGTATCGAGTCCAGATGAACACCCTGGAATGGGCGGTGATGACGCTGCCTTGCCTGTGGGTCTGTGCGGTATTCACCAGCGATACGCTGGCTGCAGCCCTGGGCGGTCTGTGGCTGGTGGGGCGGATCTGGTATGCGCTGGGCTACGCACGGGAAGCCCGTTTGCGGGCGCGGGGCTTCACCCTGGGGGCGCTGGCCTTTGGAGGCCTGGGGCTTGCAGCAGGTTATGGGGTATTGCGTCAGTTGCTGGGAGGTGTCTGATGCGTTGCGCCATGGTGTTGGGCATGCTGGGCCTTGCTGCAGCCCAGGCAGCACCCTTGCCGGCCCTCAAGGCGGGGCAGGACATCAGCGTGTCCGGCGTGTCTTCAGGTGGGTATATGGCGGTGCAGATGCAGGTGGCCCACGCCCAGCAGGTGAGCGGCGCCGGGATTTTTGCCGCCGGCCCCTACGATTGCGCCCAGGGCAGCATGCTGCGTGCGCTGACCCACTGCATGGCCGGCTCCCGCTGGTTTCCGCCCCCCATTCCGGCAGATACCCGGGCGCTCATCGAAAACCGGGCCCGCGCCGGGAGCATCGACCCGCCGGCCGCCCTCGCCCGGCAGCGGGTGTGGGTCCTGGGCGGGCATAACGATCAGGTGGTGGAGCGCCCGGTGGTCCAGGCCCTGCTGGCTTTTTACCGGGATTGGATCCCCGCGCCTCAGATCGCGTTTGTATCCCTGCCCGAAGCAGGCCACGGGATGATTTCGGTGGCTGATCCGGCCGCCCTGGCGTGTGGCAGCAACAAGGTTTCGCCCCACATTAACCGCTGTGGGGATTTTGATGGGGCAGGGGCCTTGCTGGCCTTCCTGCTGGGGCCGCTCCAGCCGCGCCAGGGGGCCCGCCCCGAGCATCTGCACGCCTTCGACCAGACGCCCTACGGCGCCCGCGATGCGGGCATGGCTGATACGGGCTATGCCTACATCCCCGCCGCCTGCACGCAGGGGGGCTGCCGGGTGCATGTGGCGTTCCATGGGTGCGAACAAAGCGCCGAGCAGATCGGGCGGCGTTTCGTGGAGGGCAGCGGCTACAACGAATGGGCCGAGGCCAACCGGCTCATTGTGCTATATCCCCAGATCGCGCCTCGCTTGGTGAGCAATCCCAAGGGCTGCTGGGATTGGTGGGGCTACACCGATGCAGCCTACGCCACCCGCAATGGCGCCCAGATCCGGGCGGTGTGGGGGATGGTGGAGCAGCTGGGGCGATAAAGGCCTCCACAGGCTTTCAAAGTCGCTCTCCAAAACCGCAGGCCGACACGGCAGCAGGGTCGGCCTGCCAAGCGGGTATAATGCCGCGCTTGTACGGAAAGCTGCCGTGGGTCTCAGTGTTCTTGGGGCTCTTGCTGAATCAGCGGATGGGTGCGGATGAAGCGCACGCAAGCGGCCCGAAAGCGTTCGGCCTTGACGTGGTCGCCCCGGTGTTCGGCGGCATCGACCAGGTCGAGCATGAACTGGGTCAGCATCAGGGTGCCTTCCCGGCTCTGCACCAGCCCGCAGGCAATCTGGGCGGCAGCGGCTTCCGGAATGTCATGATGTTCGGCGATGATGGCAATATCTTCGTCGGTCAGATCGCAGTAATCCAGGCAGTCACGGATGGATAGCATGGCTGTCTCCTCGGCTGTTTGTTCTGGTGGGCTGGACACGCTGGGCGCGCCAACCATACTTTAATGATGTGTCGTGGTGCGATGAAATCAAGTCCGGCCTGACAAAAGCCAGCATTTTTGGCCAATGCTGGATTGCTGCGCTGCAATATAACCGAAAATCCATGTGAGGCGCCATGTTCGCACGGGACACTCCCGAAGGCTGGACGCCGCACTGTACTGCTTTAAAGCTGCTTTGTTTTGAATAAGGATAGTCATGCTTGATCTTCAACTCCTGCGCGCCCGCCTGGACTTCGTTGCGGAGCGCCTTGCCACCCGGGGGATGACCCTCGACACCGCCGCCTTCCAGGCCCTGGAAGACGAGCGCAAGGCCCGCCAGACCCGCACCCAGGAACTCCAATCCCGCCGCAACACCCTCTCCAAGCAGGTGGGCCAGCTCAAGGGCAAGGGTGAAGACGCCTCCGCCGTGCTGGCCGAAGTGGCCGGTATTGGCGATGAGTTGAAAGCCAACGAAGCCGCCCTGGCCGAACTGCTCGAACGCTTCAACGCCTTCGTGGCCGGCTTGCCCAATCTGCCCCACGAGAGCGTGCCGACGGGGCGCTCCGAAGAAGACAACGTGGAAGTGAGGGGCACCCCGGCCAGCTTCGATTTCGAAGTGCGCGACCACGTGGACATCGGCGCCCGCCTGGGCGGCCTCGATTTTGAAACCGCCGTCAAGATCTCTGGCGCCCGTTTCACCCTCATGAAGGGCGGTCTGGCACGTCTGCACCGGGCCCTCGCCCAGTTCATGATCGACACCCACAGCGGCGAACACGGCTACACCGAGCTGTACACCCCTTACATGGTGAACGCAGCCAGCATGTTTGGCACCGGCCAGCTGCCCAAGTTCGAAGAAGATCTGTTTTCGGTACCCAAGGCCGACGGTGGCAAGTTCTACCTGATTCCCACCGCCGAAGTGCCCGTCACCAACATCGTGCGCGACACCATCGTGCCCGCCGATAGCCTGCCCCTCAAGTTTGTGGCCCACACCCCCTGCTTCCGTTCCGAAGCCGGCAGCTACGGCAAGGACACCCGGGGCATGATTCGCCAGCACCAGTTCGACAAGGTTGAACTCGTCCGCATCGAAAAGCCCGAAGCCGCCTGGGACGCCCTGGAAGCACTCACCGGCCACGCCGGCGACATGGGCTTCTCCGCTGCCAAGACCTACGATCTGGAAGTCTGGCTGCCGGCCCAAAACACCTACCGGGAAATTTCCTCCTGCTCCTGCTTCGAAAGCTTCCAGGCCCGCCGCATGCAGGCCCGCTACAAGAACGCCCAGGGCAAGAACGAAACCCTGGCCACCCTCAATGGCTCCGGCCTGGCGGTGGGCCGCACCCTGGTGGCCGTCCTCGAAAACTACCAGCAGGCCGACGGCTCCGTACGCGTGCCCAAGGTGCTCCAGCCCTACATGGGTGGCCTGGAAGTGCTGCTGCCCGCCTGAGGTTGAAGGTACCCGCCCGCGTCCCATGAGGACAGGGCGCGTGCCCCGGACTTGATCCGGCGCGGATTTCTCCACAAACCTGAACAAAACCCTGTTCAGGTTTGTTTTTGCGGTATATATTAGAATCCACTAATAAACTGCAGGATGTGGTCTGGGCCCAGGCTTTCCAGACCTTGACGCACCACGCCCACCCATCCGCCCCTCTCGGAGAACGCCATGAGCAGCAAATCCTTCGTCCAGATCACCACCGACCTCAACAAGGGCCTGGATGCCCTGCGCAAGGAGGCCCCCGGCAGCATGGCCGGCTTTGGGGCCCTGGCCAAGAGCGCCATGCAGGCCGGCGCCATCGATGCCCTGCACAAAGAACTCATCGCCCTGGCCATCGGGGTTTCGGCTCGCTGCGACGGTTGCGTCGGCTTCCACGTCAAGGCCCTGATCCGCCTGGGCGTGACCCGCCAGCAGCTGGTGGAAACCCTCGAAATCTGCACCTACATGGGCGGCGGCCCCAGCCTGATGTACGCCGCCGAGGCCATCCGCGCCTACGACGAATTCACCGCCCGCAGCCCCAAGCCCGCTGAAACCGCCGCAGCCTGAAAAAACACTGGCTTTTTCCTGAAGAGTCGCTATAATGGCGACCTTCGAGCGGAAAGGTGCCAGAGTGGCCGAATGGGCCGGACTCGACATCCGGTGTACGGTTTGCCGTACCGTGGGTTCGAATCCCACCCTTTCCGCCAAGTTACAAAATCCTGCGAGCCCTTAAAACTCATAGGTTTAGATCAAAGCCCGTTGATTTAACGGGCTTTTTTCTTTTTTGCGATGCGGATTTTTTGACGGATTAAAACGGGTGAAAGTGGGTCAAAACACCCCAGAATTTGGACGCTTTGCCCCAAGTTTGCCCCAAATTTTCCAGGTTTTTACCCTGATCGCATAACGCAATCCTGCGCCCGCAATGTTTGCTAGCTATGTTTTGACTGATGGCGGTGGGGCCATGTCCGGTTTGTTACGTAAGTGATGGTGCACGGTAAAATCCAGTCGGGGAATTTCCCCGCCTGAACGCCCACGCCAGACAAAACCATCATGGATGCACAGCACTTACAAAAACAGCTGATTGTTGTTGGTGGTCCCAATGGAAGTGGAAAGTCTACGTTTGCAGACGAGTACGTCCGTTTGTTCCGACTCCCTTATCTGGGCGCTGACACGATTGCTGCCGAATTGCGGCCTGATGACCCTCACGCTGCACGCGTTCACGCAGGAAAGCTGTTTGTCAGGCGTCTGCGTGAGGCACTGCTGGCGGGGGAGTCTGTGGTGCTGGAGTCCACTCTGTCTGGCAAGGGAATGGACAAACACCTCTTGCACGCCCGCGCATTAGGTTATCAAATCAGTCTCATTTTCGTAACGCTGGACTCGCCTAGCCTGTCAATTGCACGTATCCGTGAGCGTGTAGCCAATGGCGGCCACCATGTTCCAGATGAGGACGTAATCCGCCGCTTTGGGCGCGCCCGCCATCACTTTTGGCAGACTTTTCGCTACTTGGCAGACGACTGGCAGTTGTTCAGTAATACAGGAGAAGGGTTCCGATTAGTGGCTATTGGGCAGGGTGATGCTTATGAGATTATGGGGGCCACTGAATTCAACGCGTTCATCAACAGCCTGGAGATCTCTGATGAGTACTGAATCCAAGTTGCCTGCATCCGCGTATCAACGTGCGCTGGAGTTGCAGCGTATCGGTGATACCGCCGCAAGAAAGGCACAAGCCCATAACCGTAGCAAGGGTATTCCGAATTTTTACTCGATTGCAGGGCGTATCGTGAGCGATGTCCCTGGAGCCGAGGCGGAGATAAACCCCTTAAAACAACGCTGAGGCGTGTGCAGCCCACCCCCGAGTTTGGCGGAGATGGGCTGTGTGTTTTTACCCCTCCTTCCCATACGCCCACCGGTACAGCAGCGGCAGTACCAGCAGTGTAAGGGCGGTGGAGGAGAGGATGCCGCCGATGACCACCGTGGCCAGGGGGCGTTGGACTTCGGCGCCGGTGCCGGTGGCGAGGGCCATGGGGATGAAGCCGAGGGAGGCTACCAGGGCGGTCATCAGCACCGGGCGCAGGCGCTCCAGGGCGCCCTGGGTGAGGGCTGCGTCCAGGCCGAGGCCCTGGGCGCGCAGTTGGCGAATGGCGGCCAGCATTACCAGGCCGTTGAGCACCGCAACCCCCGACAGGGCGATAAAGCCCACTCCGGCAGAAATCGACAGGGGAATCCCGCGCAGGGCCAGGGCCGCCACCCCGCCCGTGAGGGCGAAGGGGATGCCGCTAAACACGAGCAACCCGTCCTTGAGGGTGCCGAACATCGCAAACAGCAGCACCAGCACCAGGGCCAAAGCGGCCGGAATCACGATGCGCAGGCGTTCGCTGGCCGATTGCAGGTTCTCGTAGCTGCCGCCCCAGGCAATCCAGTAGCCCGCCGGAAGCTGAACGCTGGCGGTGAGCCGGGTGGCATCGGCCACAAACGAGCCCAGATCCCGCCCTCGCACATTCGCGCTGACCACCACCCGACGTTTGCCGTTTTCGCGGCTGATCTGGTTGGGGCCGGTTTCCAGCGCCACCTGGGCCAGTTCGGACAAAGGCACAAAGCGCACCGGCTGCCCGTCTCCCGCCACGGGCAGGGCGATGGGCAAGCGGCCCAGTACCTCTGGGTCATTGCGCAGGGTTTCGGGCAGGCGCACTTGGAGCGCGAAGCGGCGATCCCCTTCAAACACGGTGCCAGCTTCCCGCCCGCCCAGGGCGATGGCGATGCTGTCCTGCACGTCGGCCAGCGCCAGACCCAGGCGGGCGATCTTGTCCCGGTCGATGCGCACCTGGAGCAGGGGCAGGCCGCCGGTCTGTTCGACCCGCACTTCCGAGGCGCCGAGCAGGGTCTGGAGCAGGGCGGCGATGCGCTGGGCGTGGCGGGTGAGGATCTCCATGTCGTCGCCAAACACCTTGACCGCCACATCGCTGCGCACCCCCGAGAGCAACTCGTTGAAGCGCAACTGGATGGGCTGGCTGAACTCGTAGCTGGTGCCGGGCAGGGGGGCCAGCTCGGCCTGAATCGCCGCCAGCAGCTCATCCCGGCTGCGCTTGGGGCGGGGCCATTCGGCCTCGGGCTTGAACATGATGTAACCGTCCGAGATGTTGGGCGGCATGGGGTCGGCGGCGATTTCGGCGGTGCCGGTACGGGCAAACACCCGCTCGATTTCGGGGATACGGGCCTTGAGCCGGGCCTCGATCTGGCGCTGCATGGCCAGGGAGGTTTCCATGCCAGCCCCGGGAATGCGCATGGCCTGGAAGGCCATGTCTCCTTCGTTGAGGCTGGGCACAAACTCACTCCCCATTCGGGTGGCCAGCAACAGCCCCAGCGCCACCATCACCCCAGCCAGGCAGAACACCACCGGGCGGGCCCCCTGGGCCCGGGCGAGCAGCCGGGCGTAGGCCGCCCGGGTGCGACCCATGAGCGGATGTTCCTTCTCGGTCACATCATCTCCAATCCAGAGGGCCAGGGCCGCTGGGACAAAGGTGATGGACAGCAGCATGGCCCCCAGCAGCGCCAGCACCACCGTAAAGGCCATGGGGTGGAACATGCGCCCTTCCACGCCGCCCAGCGCAAAAATGGGCAGATACACCACCATGATGATGAGCTGGCCATACACCAGGGGGCGGCGCGCTTCCCGGGCGGCGGCAAACACCTCGGCGAAGCGCTCATCCCGATCCAGTGGGCGCCCCAGGGCCGAGCGGGCGTGGGCGAGGCGGCGCACGCAGTTCTCCACGATCACCACCGCCCCGTCGATGATGATCCCAAAATCCAGGGCCCCGAGGCTCATCAGGTTGGCGCTCACCCCCCGGCTCACCATGCCGCTGAAGGTAAACAGCATGGCCAGGGGAATCACGCAGGCGGTAATCAGCGCAGCGCGCAGGTTGCCCAAAAACAGGAACAGGATCGTCACCACCAGGGCGGCACCTTCCACCAGATTATTGCGAACCGTGGCCACGGCCTTATCCACCAGGCGGCTGCGGTCGTACACCGGCACCGCCCGCACGCCGGGGGGCAGGCTCAGGTTGATCTGGCCTAGACGGGCATCCACGGCCTGGGCCACCTGGCGGCTGTTCTCCCCCAGCAGCATGAACACGGTGCCCAGCACCACTTCTTCGCCGTTGGCCGTGGCTGCGCCCACCCGCAGGGCTTGGCCGAAGTCCACCCGGGCCACATCGCTCACCCGCACTGGCACCCCGCGCACCTGGGCCACCACCACCCGGCGGATGTCCTCCAGGCTCTGGAGCTGGCCGGGGATGCGCACCAGATATTGCTCCCCGCGCCGCTCCAGGTGGGCCGCGCCCACGTTGGCGTTGTTACGCTCCAGGGCTGCCGTGAGCTGGGGCAGGGTGATGCCGTGGGCGGCGAGCTGGTCGGGCAGGGGCGCCACCAGGTATTCCCGCACCTGACCGCCGATGGTGTTGATCTCGGTTACGCCGGGCACGGTGCGCAGCTGGGGCTTGATGATCCAATCCTGAATCTCCCGCAGGTCGGCCGGGCTGTAGGGGCTGCCGTCGGGCTTGCGGGCATCCTGGGCGGCCTCCACCGTCCAGAGGTAGATTTCTCCCAGGCCGGTGGAAATGGGCCCCAGGGCCGGGCTGGCGCCAGCGGGCAGCTTGTCGCGGGCCTCCTGCAGCCGTTCATTCACCAACTGACGGGCAAAGTAGATGTCGGTGCCGTCTTCAAAGATCACCGTCACCTGGGATAGGCCATACCGAGACAAGGAACGGGTCTGCACCAAGCGGGGCAGGCCCGCCATGGCAGTTTCGATGGGGTAGGTGATGCGCTGCTCGGTTTCCTGGGGCGACGCCCCCGGGGCCAGGGTGTTGATCTGGACTTGCACATTGGTGATGTCGGGCACCGCGTCGATGGGCAGGCGCTGGTAGCTGAACACCCCAAGCAGGGCCATGCCAAGTACGGCCAGCAGCACCAGCCAGCGCTGTTCGATGGCGCTGCGGATGATTCGATCAAACATGATGGGCGTGCTCCTCAGTGTTCATGGCCGGCGCTGTTCTTGCCCAGCTCGGCCTTGAGGATGAAACTGCCCCGGGCGGCGTACTGCTCGCCAGCCTTCAGGCCATCCACAATCTCGAGCCGCTGCCCGTCGGCCTGCCCGGTGCGCACCTGACGGGCTTCAAACCCCGAAGCAGTGCGCACGAATACCACCGGGCGTCCTTCCAGGGCGTGCACGGCCTCCTGCGGCACCACCAGGGGCCGGGTACGGGCCTCGTCGGCCACTTCGCAGTTGATGAACAGCCCAGGCCGCCACAGGCCCTGGGGGTTGTCCACCAACACCCGGGCCTTGGCACTGCGGGTCTGCTCGCCCAGCAGGGCGCCCAGCTGGATCACCCGCCCTTCGGTGCGGGCTTCAAACGCCGTGGCGCTGATCTGCACCTTCTCGCCTTCCCGCATCCGGGGCAGGGCTTGGGGCGGTACGCTCACCTCGGCCCATACCCGCGACAGGTCGGCAATCACAAACACGCTGCTGTCCTCCTTGACGGCCTCGCCCAGGGTCAGGTGCTTTTCCACCACCTGCCCGGCAAAGGGCGCCCGCAAGGTGTAACGATTGAGGCTGGCGCCCCCCCCATCGGCCCCCAGGGCGGCCAGCCGTTCCTGGAGCCCCGCCCGGGTGATCTCGGCCTCCTGCAACTGCTGGCGGGCCTGAAGGTAGTCCTGCTCGGCGGAGATGCGTTCTTCCCACAACTTCTTTTCCCGGTCGTGGAGGGTGCGGGCCAGGCTCAGGCGGCGCTGGGCGGCCTGCAACTGGCTGCGCAGTTCGGCCAGGGCCGGGCTGGCGATGAGGGCCAAGGGCTGGCCGGCGCGCACCGTCTGGCCCTGTTCAACCAATACCTGTTCCACCACACCCCCCACCCGGGGCAACACGTGGGCGGTGCGGTCTTCGTTCAGGCGGATTTCGCCGGGCAGTTGCTGGCGTGCCTGAAGCTGGCCTGGCCCGGCCTGGAGCAGCTCCAGTTGGGCCGCCTGGATTTGAGCCGGGGTAAAGGGCAGTTGATCGACGCCATGGTCGCCGTGTTCATCGCGCCCGGCGGCTTCGGTTTCAGCCTCGGCTTCGGCCTTGGGGGCGTTGTCTGGCCCGGCGTAGAGGATCAGGCCGCCCGCCAGGCCGCCGAGGGCGAGGATCAGGGCCATCGCCATGGCCTGGGCCTTGGGCAGACGGCGTGGGGTGTTCGGAGTGTTGGAATTGTTGGAGTTCATGTTCGTCAATGCTCGATGATGGGGCTCAGGGCAGGGGCTGGTCGGCCAGCAGGCGATCAAGTTCAGTGGCCTGGAGCCAGACCTCGCTACGGCTGCGGAGCCAGTGCTGGCGGGTCTGGAACAGGGTGCGCTGGGCATCCAGCACTTCCAGAAAGCTGAACTTGCCCAGCTCAAAGCCCCGGCGAGCCTTGGCGTAGGCCTCGCTGGCGGCGGGCAGCATCTCGGCCTCCAGGCGCGCCAGGGCGGCCAGGGCCAGATTCAGCTTGTCCCGGGTCTGCCAGACCTCGCTTTCCAGGCCCAGTTGCTGGGCCCGCAGGGCGTCTTGGGCCTGGGCCCGGCGGCTGTGGGCCTCCTGCACCTGGCCCTGATTACGATCCAGCACCGGGAGCGGCAGGCTGACCCCCACCAACAGCAGATCCCGGCCCAGATCTTCGGCCCGCTTTATGCCCACGTTCAGGGTGGGGTCGGGTACCCGGCGGGCCTGCTCTAGGCGCAGCTGGGCGTTACGCCGTTCCAGCTCGGCCTGGGCCCTTTGAAGCAGGGGCGAGGCGGCCAGGCGGGCCTGCAGACGGGTTTCGTCCAGCGGGGTGGGCACAGGTGCGGGCAGGGGCTCCAGGGTGGAGAAACGGGCCAGTGGGTCGCCCCACAGCAGGCTCAATTGCTGGCGTGCCTGGCGCAAGGCCCGCTCGGCCTGGGCGAGCTCCAGTTCGATGCTGGCGAGGGCGAGCTGGGCCCGGGTTTCCTCCACCGGCGAGACTTTGCCCGCCAGCACCCGGCGTTGGGCTGCATCCTGGGCCTGGAGGGCCAGGCTGCGGCTGTCCTGCATCAGCTGGTATTGGGCCTGGGCGAGTTGAACGTCCACAAACAAGCGGCGGGCCAGGGCGTTCAGTTCCGCCGAGCGTATCGCCAGCCCCAGTTGCGCGAGGCTGCGCCCCTGGTCGGCCACCGCCATGCGGGCCTCCCGCTTGCCGCCCAGCTCCAGGGGCTGGCTGAGCTGCCAACTCAGGTTGCGCTGGCCCTGGCGGGTGTCTTCCTGGCTGTATTCCAGGCTGGGATTGGGGCGCAGCCGGCTTTGCAGCTGGACGCCTTCGCTGGCGCCAATTTCATGGCGGGCTTGGGAAAGCTCCGGGTTGCGTTCGCGGATCAGCTGCTGGACCTGAGCAAGGCTGAGGGGCTGCGGCGATGCGGTGGCCGTGTCGGCAGGGCTTTGTGCCCACGCCAGGCCGGGCAGGGTGGCCAGCAGCAGTTTCAAGAGCTGCTGGCGTGACGGGCGAAGAATTCGATGCGTGCAAAAAATGCGAATGTGACGATGAATGCGCATGGAGGGCTCCTGAAAGCATGAAAAAAATCAGCGGAGTTCAGGGCGATCCGACGCGACTGGGCCAGGGGCTGCCGGGGAAAAGCCAACGATTTATTTTCAGAAGTGCGAAACGTGCACAGCGGTGCAAACTGGCATGGCCAGGGCTTCGTCACTCAATCGTGGGCTGAATTTTGGCTAAAGACGGCAGACAGCGGGCTTGAGGCGCGCCAGATCAGGCCATCCAGTTGGGGCGCTCGGGCCCCGGTGGGGTATGGGAGTGCGCTGGCTGGGGAACGAACATCGGCCAGCTTTTGGGCAGGGGCGCGAGATTCACGCCCCAATCGGGCAGGAGTACGCCCAGGGGGCTGAAATGGCACAGCCCGCAGTCGGCATCCGGGGCGTAGGCGCCTTGGGTGTTGGCGGCATCGCCCGGCTGGGCTTGAGCGGTGGAAGCGTGATGGGCGTGGCTGTGGTGCCCCACATGGGCCGCCCGGCCCCCGGTTTCGTGCTGACAATAGGCGCCCGCAGCCGCCCAGCCGAGCTGGAGAGGCAGAAAAACCGCGAGGAACACCGAAAGCCAGAAGCGCATGGGGGCACCGAGCGGGGGGCAACAGATGGAGCGGGTTCAGGCCTGCGCCTGCCACTCGGCAAAGCGCTGGTCCAGCACCGGAGCCAGTTTGTCGAAGTTGTCCCAGGTATCTTCAACGCTGCACAGGGCATCGGCAGAGTCGCCGCTGATCTCGAACACCCGACAGTAGTCACCGATGTATTTGTCTTCGTAATACCAGGCGGCGAAGGCGTTGCCTTCCTCGCTCAGATCATCGGACAGCAGCTTGCAGTCGCTGGCATCCACAACAATCTCACGGCCTGTTACCTGGCGGGATTTGACCTC
>JAJTBM010000537.1 GCA_021286885.1 Rhodocyclales bacterium | reverse complement strand
GCCGAAGGCCATCGGGTACGCGGCGGCGCTGCCTTCCCAGCCCAGATGCGGCGCCAGCCATGCGCCCAGGCGCAGGCCCAGAGCGCCCAGCGCAATCGCCCCGGCCATGGCGAGCTGGCCGGTGGTGTTGAACAGGCTGTTGGCGTGGGACATGCGGGGCTTGGGCATGTCGGCATAGGCCAGGGTGCCCAGCACGGTAAATTGCATGGAGCGGGTCAAGCCGCTCACAAACAACAGCGCCACCATGATGGGCAGCGGGGTTGTGGGGGTGAGAAAACCAAACCCCGCCAGGGCCAGGGCCGCCAGCAGGCCGTTACCCAGCATCGCCCGCCGATAGCCCCAACGGCGCAGCACCTGCACCGACAGCGCCTTCATGCCCAGATTGCCGGCAAACATGCACAGCACCAGCCAGCCCGAGCGGATCACGTCATACCCAAACCCCACCTGAAACAGCAGGGGTAGCAGAAACGGCGCACTGCCGATGCCCATCCGGCACAGCAATCCGCCCCGAATGGCGGTGCGGAAGGTGGCGATTTCGAGGGTGCTCAGATCCACCAAAGGCGCCCTGCTCTGCTGCAAATGGCGCCAGGCGCAGGCCAGCAGCACACATCCCAAGGCCAGCACCAGGGCGCCGGCGAGGCTGACATCGTCGGCCACCCACTCCAGCCCGTAGAGCAGCCCGAACATGCCGCCGCCGCACAGCAGAAATCCGGGCAGATCAAAGGGGCGCGTGACTGCATCGGCGGGCCGCCCGGGGGGCACCAGGGCCCAGGCCAGCCCCAGCGCAAGCAGGCCCAGGGGCAGATTCAGATAGAAAATCCAGCGCCAACCCAAATGGGCGGTGATGAAGGCGCCCAGGGGCGGCCCGACCACCGGGGCCACCAGGGCGGGCCAGACCAGGGCCGTCATGGCGGCCATGAGTTGATCCCGGGGGGTAGTCTGGAGGATCAGCAAACGCCCCACCGGCACCATCATCGCCCCCGCCAGCCCTTGCAGAATGCGCAGCAGGATAAAGGCGTGGGCGCTGCTCACCTGGGCGCACAGCACCGAGCTGAAGGTAAACAGCGCAATGGCCGGCAACAACAGCCGGCGGGCGCCAACCCGGTCGGCTAGCCAGCCGCTGGCCGGAATGAACACCCCCAGCGCGAGCAGATAGGCGCTCACCCCCAGGTTGAGGGCCACCGGTGCGATGCCGAAGGTGGCAGCCATGGCCGGCAGGGCGGTGACGATCACCGAACCATCCAGAATCTCCATGAACAGGGTGCCGGTGACCAACCCCATGATGAGGCGGTGGCGCAGGGGGCTCACAGTGTTGGTGCTGGTGTTGCGGGCAGGAGGGGCAGACATGCGGGTGGGGGCGCGAAGGACAAGACAGGAATGATACGATACCGACCGGTTCGCTCCACGAAAGGTTTCACCATGCTGTCCCCCGCCCCCGATGTTTTCCCCCTGCCCGACAAGGCTCGTCAGGTACTGGAGGCCGCGTGCCAGATCTTTCTGGAACACGGCTACAGCGCCGCCACCACCGACATGATCCAGCAGGCGGCGGGCGTCTCGAAATCCACCGTGTATGCCTACTACGAGAACAAGGCAGTGCTGTTCCAGGCGGTGATCGAGGAAGAATGCGCCCGCTTTACCGACCGGGTGGTGGCCGCCACCAGCGATGCGCCCGATCTGGCCGGGCTGCTGCTGCAACTGGGGCAGGCCTATCTTTCATTGGTGCTCTCGCCCCGGGGGCTGGCCCTGTACCGGGTGGTGGTTGCGGATGCGATCCGCTTCCCCGAGCTGGGCCACTGTTTTTACCAGGCCGGGCCCCGGGCGATCCAGAAGGTACTCGCCGCCCATCTGGGCACACCCCTGGCCCAGGAAGCCCTGGATCTGGAGCCCATCGGCACCGAACGTGCAGCGGGCCTGTTCTTCAGCATGCTGCGCGGCGAGGCCCAACTGGAATGCCTCACCCACCCGGCCCTCGAAGAAAGCCCGTCCCGCGCCCAGATCAATCAATGGGTGGAGCTGGCGGTGGGCACCTTCCTGCGGGCCTTTGGGCGCAGCACAGCCCGGCGCACCGCCCCGTG
>JAJTBM010000536.1 GCA_021286885.1 Rhodocyclales bacterium | reverse complement strand
CCCCGGCGGTGCTGCGTTGCTGGCACAGATTTTTTCGCTGGGGGTGTCCAGTGAGGCGGTAGTGGCGTAGGCCGGCGCTGCCAGCATGGAGCCGGCGGCGAGCAGTGGCAGAAGGGATTTGGTCGTGCGCATATTCTGAATGAATGGATGAGTTGCTAAATTGCTAAAGCACTGCGGTGTTTTTTTGCGGCTGCCAATGTGGGTACAGGCAGGCGCTTGTTAGCATCTCAGTTTGTCGAAAATGTTTTTGTTATTATTTGCTTCTCATGTTTTATTTGATTTTGTTTGATTTAATTTGACGTTTTGTTTAACGATTTTAGATAAATTTTTATTTAAATTGAATTGCTCGTAATGATTTTTGTTGCGCATTGAATGGGGTTCAGGTCTTTTTAAAAGGCTCCCTGGGATGTGCGTGGCTCACGCTTGTCGTGCAAACATCACGAAGGTGTTGTAGTTTTTGGTGTTTTTGTTGTTTGTGTGAATTTTTGAGGGTTTGTGCCGCTATCCAAGTGCTAACTTCGTACCAACAACACTCAACAGCACTTGAAGGATGGTCTGATGACTCAAAAATTTCGTACTACGCTTGCCAAGTCGGCTCTGGCCTTCGGGCTGTTGAGCGGAGTGGGTGCAGCCCAGGCGGTCGTCGTCCCCAGTTCCGCCATCGTGGCTGGCTCTCCCGCAACCGCAGGAACTGGCTTGAACGGTGCCTACTACGACACCAATGTGACTTCCAACGCGGCCGCTGACAGCGTGTTTGCAGGCAGTGCAGCCACCGGTACTTTCCTGGCCAAGACCATCAACTACGGTGGTGGCGGTTCGGTGGGTGATGGGATGAGCGTAGCCAGTTTCTTGGGGAGCAATGCTTCCAACCTGGTGGGTACCTTCACCAGCAATCTGGAAACCAGCCTGTACCACTTCACCGGCTACATCAACATCACCTCGGCCATGGATCTGACGCCCGGGGGTACCATCGACATCAACTTCGCGGTGGGTTCCGATGACGGGATGCGTCTCAAGATTGGTGGCGTGACGGTGGCCGAATATGATTCGGCACGTTCTTTCAGCTTCAGCTCCGGTGTTGCTTCGTTCTCGGCGGCGGGGCTGTACGCGATTGATCTGGTGTACTGGGAGAACTTCGGCAATACCGGGGTGGATTTCCTGTGGCAGACCGGCTTGACGGGCGGTAGCTACCAGGACGTGGCTACCTCTGCCCTCTACACTGCTCTCCCCACCAGCAGCAATGTGCCCGAACCCGCCACCCTCGCCCTGGTCGGGCTGGGTGTGGCTGGGCTGCTGGCCCGTCGGCGCAAGGCTACCCAGGCTTAAGCGCCCTGCCGCTGCGTTCGCCCTTCGAGCATGAAGGGCTTTGAGATATCAACGGCCGTTGGGCGGACGCCGCAGGGCGTTCTGTTCAATGGCCCACACGGCGGCTTCCAGCCGGGAGCGGAAGCGCAGCTTCTTGAGCAGGTTCTTGATGTGCACCTTCACGGTGCCCTCGGCAATGTCCAGATCCCGGGCAATCAGTTTGTTGGACAAGCCCCCCGCAAGGCAGCCGAGGATGTCTTTCTCCCGATCAGTGAGGGGGGCCAGGCTGCGCTCCTCGGCCTGGGCCTCGTCCCGCAGGGCCCGGGCAAGCAGGCCATTGAGCCGCTCGCTGATCATCACTTGCCCGCGCTGGGCTTGCTCGATGCTGTCCAGCAGTTCTTCGGGCTCCATGTCCTTCAGCAGATAACCATCGGCCCCGGCCCGGATGGCGGCCACCAGATCGTCCGCCGCATCTGATACGGTGAGGATCAGCACACGGGCGTTCAGGTCTGCATCGCGCAGGGTGCGCAGGGTGTCCAGCCCGCTCATGCCTTTCATGTGCAGATCCAGCAGAATCAGGTCGGGGTCTAGCGTACGGGCCAGTTCCAGCCCCTCTTCGCCGCCGGAGGCCTCGCCCACCAGATGCAGATGTTCGCTCATGGCGATGAGTTGCGACACCCCTTTGCGGAATAGGGGGTGGTCGTCGATGATCAGGACGCTGGAAACCGGGGTGTTGGATAAGGGCATGGTTAGGGTGCCTTGAAAGGGTTGTCTGGG
>JAJTBM010000535.1 GCA_021286885.1 Rhodocyclales bacterium | reverse complement strand
CGCACCGCTGATCGCCAAGTTTTACCGCCCGGCCCGCTGGAGCGATAGTGCCATTCTTGAGGAACACCGCTTCCTGCACGAACTGGCCGACGCCGAAGTACCCGCCGTGGCGCCCCTGGAGTTTGGGGGCCGCAGCCTGCTCCAGCACGAAGGCTTCCGCTTTGCGCTGTTTCCGCGCAGGGGCGGGCGGGCGCCGGAGCTGGAACAACCCGAAGTGCTGGGCCGGATCGGCACCTTCATGGGGCGCATCCACGCCATTGGCGCGCGCAAGCCCTTCACCCACCGGCCCGACCTCACCATCCACACCTTCGGCGAAGCGCCCCGGGATGCGCTGATGCTCTCACCCTTTTTGCCGGACGAGCTGCGCACGCCCTGGCTGAGCGTGGTGGACATGGCGCTTGAGGGCGTGCGCCGCTGCTACGAGCGGGCCGGCGAACAGCCGCTCCTGCGCCTGCACGGGGACTGCCACGGGGGCAATGTGCTGTGGACCGACGCGGGCCCGCACTTTGTGGATTTTGACGATGCACGCAACGGCCCGGCGGTGCAGGGTCTGTGGATGCTGCTCTCGGGCGACGCCCAGAGCATGGCGCGCCAGCTGGATCTGGTACTCGAAGGCTACGAGCAGTTTGCCGACTTCGACCCGGCCAGCCTGCATCTGGTGGAAGCCCTGCGCACCCTGCGTCTGATCCATTACGCGGGCTGGATCGCCTCCCGCTGGGAAGACCCGGCTTTCCCGGCAGCGTTTGGCTGGTTCAACACCCAGCGCTACTGGCAGGACATGATTCTCGCCCTGCGCGAACAGATCGCGCTGATGGACGAATCGGCCCTGGCGCGGCTGTTCTGAAGCACGAGGGCCGCCCTTCCCGGGCGGCCTTCCGTGGGCGACCCTCAAGCCGTCTGGGGCGCTGCCACCATGGCCGCCCGCAGCCCATCCAGCAGCTGCCGCAACCGGCTGCCATCTTCGCTGGTGAAACCCTGCTTGAAATCGGTGAGCACCAGGCGCTCCTTGGTCGGCCAATTGCCGGGCGCATCATCAATCGCCAGCCAGGGCGCGCCGGGGGCCTTGCGCTCCAGCCACAGCAGGGCCTCCCGCTCCCGCAAGCCGCGCAATTCTTCGGGGCGCCGGGCAAACAGGGTGGGAGTGGCATCCACCACCCGGGGCTGGATGTCGGGCGCAAAGCGCGCCACCAGCTTGGGCAGCGAAAACAAGGTGCGCCAGTCGGAGGAGATCACCACCCGGGTTTCCGGGTAATCCCGCAGCACGTCTTCAAGCATGGGCAGACAGCGGAAATCCTCCACCTCGCCCCAGGGGTGAGTCACCCCATCGAAATCCAGAAACAGGTACACAAGCCCCTCCCCCATCGCGGGTGGAAACACGGTCGTATCAACGGCTTTTGGCGGGTTTACTTGACGCATCGCAACATCCCCGGACGAGCCGTGGCTCAAGGTAGCGTTATGTAAATTTGTTAAGGGAAAAAGACGGAACTGCAATGTTCTCGGGCTATTCTAAGTTCATCCTTTGTTGCAGTGCAGAATTTTTCCATCTGGAGTCCCCCCACCATGAAATCCCTCATCAATCTGGAAGGCAAGGTCGGTCTGATCACCGGTATCGCCAACGAAAAATCCATCTCCACCGGCGTCGCCGAAGCCTGCGTGGATGCTGGCGCCCAGCTGGTCATCACCTACCAGAACGACAAGACCCTGGCCTTCATCGAGCCCATCATCAAGCGCCTGGGCATCCAGCACGTGCAGCTGATGGACGTGACCCGCCCGGAAACCCTGGATGCGGTGTTCGACAGCATCGACGCCCAGTTCGGCAAGCTGGACTTTGCGATTCACAGCATGGCCTTCGCCAAGCGCGATGACCTGCATGGCCGGGTGGTGGATACCTCCGCCGACGGCTTTGCCCTGGCCATGGACGTTTCCACCCACTCCTTCGTGCGCCTCGCCCGCAAGGCCGAACCCCTGCTGGAAAAGGCCGGTGGCGGTTCCCTCATCACCATGACCTACCTGGGCAGCGAAAAGGTGATCGCCAACTACGGCGTGATGGGTCTGTGCAAGGCCGCCCTCGAAGCCGCCACCC